>JBCCQL010000013.1:0-17879 GCA_039024355.1 Planctomycetota bacterium | reverse complement strand
GCCGCGGGCTCGGGCCGGTCGGACGACCTCCGCAACCGGCGGGTCACCTGGCCCTGGGCTTGGGCCGCCACGCAGCTGCCCCCGCACCGCTTTGCGCAGCTGCAGCAGCGGTCGCGGGAATCGAACGCCGGCCTGGGCGGCTTCCGTTCTCTGGCGGACCACCTGGCGGCCGCCAGCGTCATGTGCGGCCGGGCGGCCATCAACGAGCGCCTCGACCGCGCGGCCCGGCGTGTTTCTGCCGTTGCCGACCGGCGCCGGTCCGGGCCGCTCGCCGCGGTGACGGGCGCGTTGCGGTGTGACCGCGGCACGCGGGACCGACAAAACCAGCGACACGCCGGGGCCGCCCCCCAAACGACCGAGGCTGCCCTGTGATTTCTGCCGTCGATGTCAACGCAGCGCCCGCCGCCCAGGCACGCCCGGGCGGCCGGCGGGCGGCCGTGATCGGCAGCGGATTCGGCGGCCTGGCCTCCGCCATCCGCCTGCAATCGATGGGCTTCGACACCGTCTGCTACGAGGCGCACGACAAGCCGGGCGGCCGCGCGTACGTCTACGAGGACGGCGGCTACATCTTCGACGCGGGGCCAACCGTCATCACCGCGCCCCACTGCCTGGAAGAACTGTTCGCGTTGTCCGGCCGGCGGATGTCGGACTACATCAAGCTGCTGCCGGTGACGCCCCTCTACCGCCTGCAGTGGAGCGACGGCGTCCGCTTCGACTACGTCGCCGACGAGGAGGGCCTGATCGAGCAGGTCCGCCGCGTCAACCCGGCAGACGTCGATGGCTACCGCCGCTTCGCCGACTACACGCGGCAGGTCTTCGAGAAGGGGTACGAGGAGCTGGGCGCGGTGCCGTTCCTCCGCTTTTCGGACATGATCAGCGCGGCGCCGCACCTGGCGCGGCTGCGGGCGGACCGCAGCGTCTACAGCATGGTGTCGCGGTTTGTGAAGGACGAGCACCTGCGGCAGGCGTTCAGCTTCCACCCGCTGCTGGTTGGGGGCAACCCGATGGACACCAGCTGCATCTACACGCTGATACACTGGATTGAACGCAAGTGGGGCGTCTTCTTCCCCGAGGGCGGCACGGGCGCCCTGGTGAGGGCCTTGGCGAAGCTGCTCGAGGACCTAGGCGGAGAGCTACGCCTGAACGCGCCGGTAGACCGTATCACGCTCGAGCAGGCGGGCGGCGCTGCCCCGCGGCACGTCGTGCACGTGGCCGCCGATAGGCAGGGAACCGCGGCCTCAGATTCGCCCTACGACGTGGTGGTCTCCAACGCCGACGTACACCACACCTTCGCCCAGATCTACCGCGGAGTGCCCGGCGCCAAGCGTCGGCAGAACCGGCTGGAGCGGATGGCGTGGTCGATGTCGCTGTTCGTGCTGTACTTCGGCACCAGCCGGCGGTACCCAGACCTGGCGCACCACACGATCCTGTTCGGGCCCAGGTTTAAGGGGCTGCTGCGAGACATCTTCCAGGGGAGCCGGCTGCCCGACGACTTCAGCCTGTACCTGCACGCCCCGACGGTGACCGACCCGGGAATGGCGCCCGAGGGCGGCGAGTCGTTCTACGTCCTCAGCCCGGTGCCGCACCTGGGCAAGGCGCCGATCGACTGGGACGCGCGCGCCCCGGCGTACGGCGACGCCATCCTCGCCTCGCTGGAGCAGCACCTGCCGGGCCTGGGCGAATCGATCGTTACCCGGCGGCACTTCACGCCCGCGGATTTTGCACAGAAGTTCGGAGCGCACCATGGGTCTGCCTTCTCTGTTGCTCCCAAGCTCACGCAGAGCGCCTACTTCCGCCCGCACAACCGCGACCCCGACATCCCCGGCCTCTACCTCGCCGGCGCCGGCACGCACCCCGGGGCCGGGGTACCGGGCGTCGTCAACTCCGCCAAGGCGACCTGCGACACCATCGCCGCGGACTACGCGGTCGCTGCCGGCTGACGGCGCCACGCCCGGCGAGGCGATCCGGCGCCACAGCAAATCGTTCTCGCTCGCGTGCCGGCTGCTGCCCGCCCAGACGCGGCCCGACGTCGAGCGTCTGTACGCCTGGTGCCGGTGGTGCGACGACGGCGTCGACGCGGCCGCATCGCCGCGGGCGGCCGACGCCTTCATCCACCTGGCGACGCGGGACCTGCGGCGCCTCGCGACGGGCCGCGAGCCGCACGCCGTCGAGAGCCGCTGGCTGGGCGAGGTCATGCAGCGGCGCCCGCTGTCGATCGAAGCGGCCGACGCGTTGCTCACGGGCATGCGGTTCGACCTGACGCCCGCCAGCGGTCTGGACGAGCAAAGCTTGTTGCGCTACTGCTTCCGCGCGGCCGGCTCCGTGGGCGTGCTGATGTGCCCGGTGCTGGGGATGACCGACCGCCGGTACACGCCGCACGCCGCGGCGCTGGGCATCGGCATGCAGCTGACGAACATCGCCCGCGACGTCGCCGAGGACTGGTCGCGTGGCCGATGCTACCTGCCGCTCGAATGGACCGGCGGCCTGCGGCCTGGCGGCGACGAGCCAGAAGAGCGGGGCGTGCGTGACGGCGTCCGCAGGGTGCTGGACCTTGCGGATGACTTCTATGCCGCGGGCGAAGCGGGGCTTGCGGCGCTCGGCCGGCGGCCACGCGTGGCCGTCCGCGCGGCGTCGCGTTTCTACCACGCCATCGGCGCCAAGATCCGCCGGGCCGATTACCGTGTGCTCGCGGGGCGGACGCGGGTCTCGCTCGCGGAGAAGCTTGGGCTGCTCGCGGCTATGCCCTTCGCGTCGGCATCCCACCAGCGACCGGGCCGACACGCCGGCAACGCGTTGCGCACCGCCGAGGGGCTGCTACAGGAACACGGGGTGACGCTATGAAGTCCGACGCTTGGAGCATTGTCTTCACAGGGCTCTCGCTGACGTGCATCACCGGGTGCGCGCTCTTCTTGCTCGTCGCGGCCAACCCCAAAGACGACGCCTACGGCAACACTCCGTACATCTATGCGGGCGTCGCCGCAGCGGCGGCGTTTGTGTTCAACCGCGCGTCGGCCTGGACGCGTCCTTAATCGCGGCGCCGCGGCGTGCTCTGCCGCACCCGACGACACCGCATTGGCCGCGAGGCTTCGGGTGTCGAGTGTTTGGCGCCGGAACAAGGCGTGGTCGCACCCCGGCTTCTCCGCCTGGCTGGCGAGGCTAGCCCAAGCAGGCGTGGGCGTAGCGCAACACCGTTTAACGCGCACCTTTCTCGGCGAACGCTTCGCTTCGAAAAAAGCGCAGGTCATACCGTTCGGCACGCCTACAGTCAGGCGACCTGCTGAGGAGAGCCGTGCCGCCTCTACGAACCTGCGGTGCTCTCCGCTGCGTCAAGCAGGCCACTTCATTACGCGTCCCCACCGCCCTGCCGCGTTGCCCGTCTGCGTTCGCGAGCCGACGCTGCGTGGTCGCGTTGTTGTCCTACCCCGGAGAAGAGTATGTCGTCTGCAAACGTGCTGCGCACGCTTGAGATGTTCGTCGAGGTTGCTGAGCGTCCCGGCTTTGCGGCTGCGTGCGAAACGATAGGCGGTGCAGCCTCTGGCTGTACAACCGTGGAATGCGAACCCCGCCACGCGTCCCAGGCCGACCCTGCCCCCGGCGATGAAGCCGCCGGTGGCACGCTCGACCTGGGGCGTGCTTGGGCCGCGATCGCGTCGGGCGAACGGGCGCTGCCCCTGTTGGCCCGCCTGAGCGAGATCGACCCGTACGACGACCGCTTGGCGGAATTCTTCGCCGAGCAGGGCGCCCTGCGTGGCTTGGCGCCCTACCGCCAGCTGCGGGGCGCCTTCGGCATGAACCTGGGTGTGTTCTCGCAGCAGGTGGCGCTTTTCGTCGGGGCTTTCCACGCGGCGGCCGGCAAGCGGTGGCAGGCGTTGGCCGACGCCACGTGCGGCAGCCAAACGCACCGCACGCGTGCGGTGCGGGAGTTGATGCAGGAGAACCACGACACGGAGCTCGTCCAGGCGTTTGAGCAGCGGCTGATCGAGATGGAGCCGCACGCCGTCTACCCAACCTCGCCCTTCCGCGACGGAGCCGGGCACACCGTGGCCCGCGACGACCACCAGCAGGTCGAGGCGGTGATGACAAGCCGCACGTTCACCTCGATCCGTGTGGTCGAGGACGTGCTGAACCCCCGCCGCACGCTGCTGAAGGAGCTCTACCAGCAGCACGGCCGCTGCGTGGCGATCGTCGACACCAACGTCGAGCGGCACCACGGCGCCGCGCTCGAGCAGTACTTCAAGCACCACGGGCTGCCGCTCGAGAAGCGTGTGTTCCGCGCGATGGAGATCGACAAGGGGATCCCGACGGTTGAGAAGATGCTGGGCGAGTTCAAAGCGCTTGGCGTGTCGCGCAACGAGCCGCTGCTGGTTGTCGGCGGGGGTGTGCTCTCCGACACCGCGGGGCTGGCCGCCGCCCTGTACCACCGGGGCACGCCGTACGTGATGCTCAGCACCAGCGTCGTGGCGGGCATCGACGCCGGCCCGTCGCCCCGCACGTGCTGCGACGGCCACGGCTACAAGAACCTGTTTGGCGCCTACCACGCGCCGGTGTTGTCGATCACCGACCGGACCTTCTTCCGCACGCTGCGGGAGGGCTGGCTGCGGCACGGCATCGCCGAGATCATCAAGATGGCGTGCGTGAAAGACGCCGAGCTGTTCGACGCGCTCGAAGACGCCGGGCCCGATCTGGTGCACACCCGCTTCGGCGCCGCGGAGCCGGACGTCCACGCCCCGATCCACGCCGCGTCGCAGCGGATCCTGGGCATGGCGATCCAGAGCTACGTCGAGGCCGAGTACGGCAACCTGTACGAGACCCACCAGTGCCGGCCGCACGCGTTCGGCCACACGTGGTCGCCCGGCTTCGAGATCCCCGCCGGGCTGCTGCACGGGCACGCGGTGAGCATCGGCATGGGCTTCGGCGCCCATCTCGCCGCGCTCTGCGGATGGATCGAGCCCGCCGACCGCGACCGCATCATGCGGCTGATCAGCTCGTTCGGCTTGTCGCTGTGGCACGGAGTGCTGGAAGACGGCGAGCTGCTGTGGGCGGCCCAAGAAAAGATGATGCAGAAGCGTGGCGGCCACCTGGCCGCGCCGCTGCCCCGCGGCGGCATCGGCCAATGCGGCTACCTCTCGAGCCTGAGCCGGCAGCAGCTGTTCTCTGCCGTCGCGTCGTACGCCAAGCTGTGCGGCGGCTACGCACGCGGCGGGCTAGGGGTCGAGCCGCTGTGCACGGACGTCGGCCTAGAGAACCCGGCGACGGTGGGCGACTCGCTGGTGGCGCCCGTCGGCGACTGACCGCCGGCGCCCTCTCGGTTCAACCGTCCTGTCTGACGAGGTGACGCCGTGTCCGCATCCGCAGGTTCGGTCGCCGCCGGCCCACTGCCGTTCCCAGACGGCTGCGACATCGTCCTCCCCCTGTTCGACCTGCAGTGGAGCACCCGGGCGGTGCTCGAGGGGCTCTTCGCACGGTACACGCCGCGGGCGGTCTACGTGATCACGCCGGAGGCCAACCGCGCAGCCCTGCTGCACGCCAGCACGGCCGAAGCGTGGCGGGCGCCCCGCCTGCACGTCATCCCGGAGGAAGGCTTCTTCACCGCCCGGCATGGCCGGACAAAGCAAGACCTCGCGTCAACGCTGGACTTGGCCGGGTCTCTCTACAAGCCCGGCTGGTTCTACCAGCAGCTGCTGAAGCTGGGCGCCGACGAGGGCATCGCCAGCCTGTCCGACGCCTTTCTGGTGTGGGACGCCGACCTGCTGCTAGTCGGCGGCTGGCCCGCGGTCGAGGCCAATGGCCGGCCGTGCTACGCGTTGCTGCAGGACAGCTCACGAGGGAACGCCGAGATCGTCAGCCGGTGGTCCCGGTGGATACGGAGCGTGCTCGGCGTAGAGCCGGCGGTCGACCCGGCCGGGCGTGCAACGTTTGTCCCCCACCACATGTGGTTCGTGCAGCAGCACCTCCGGACACTCCGCGAGCGGATCGCCGACTACTACGGCGATCGGGCGACGCCCTGGCCGGAGCTGATGATGCGTTCGGCCGGCGAGTTCGGCACGTTCTCGGAGTTCTGGCTGTACGCCTCGTGGGTGGCCGCCCGCCACAGCGACACCGCGCCGCACGCCCTGCCCTACCACCGGTACGGCGCCACGACCGAGAGGTTTTTTGAGGACGGCACAGCGCCCTTCGCCCAGGCTGCAAGGCAGTATTTGGACGCCGACCCCGAGGCGCCTTTCCGGCCAGCGTACGTGGAGCTGGTCGGCTTTATCGAGCAGGCTTACGCCGACGCGGGCCGCCCGCTGCCCTCGTCGCTAAGCTTCGAGGCGAGCCCACGCCACCGGCACAAAGGCCGGGCGAATATGCACGTCGAAGAGCTGCGGAGCCCGTGGCACACGGCCGCGGACTGAGGCCCCGCGGACTGAGGCCCCGTGGACTGAGGCCCCGTGGACTGAGGCCCCGAACAGCGTCTGAGCAAAACCTCGGTCCTTCGCGGCCATGCCTGCGAAACCGGCCGAGAAACGCCGATCGCGTGCCCCAGCTTTCGGTTGTGCGTTGGATTTGAGGCATCCGCCCGGCGGGCTGGCCGCCCGGACCTTGCCGGTGCGTCTTGCCTTGTCGCGCTTACCCGCCCGAGACCCCCCGCACGCCTGGAGGCGGAGCGGCCCGGCCGGCGCCGCCGCTGCGTCGGTCTAGGCCTTCTTGCTTGCTTCCGCCGCACCGTTGCAGCAAACTACAAGCACATGCGAGGAGTTTTGCACACCACCGTCGCCTGGTGCATGATCCTGATCGTCGGCCTCGTTGGGGCCTGCGGCACGGGTCTGCACAGCCTGCTGGGCTGCCAGCACGGGGCGAAGCCCTGCTGCAGCGGCTCCGGTGGGTTGTGCCATGATTCGCACGCGGCAGGCAACACCGTGACCGCAGGCTGCGACGACTGCGGCCTGTGCGTCGCCGCGGTGGGCGTGCAGCGGGGATTGCTTGCAGCGGACTGCTCCGCCCGCCACAGCTGCGCGGTCTGCGACCTCCTGCTGCAGTTCCAGAGTGCGGCGCCCTTGACCGTAGATCAGCTGGCGTGCGAGCCAGCTGCCGTCACGCCTGCCCTTCACCTACGAAACGCCGTGGCCCGTGCGGCCACTCGGCTGGCGTCCTCGCGCGGGCCCCCGGCAGTTTAGCGCCGTTGTCCGCAGCCGTGGGCGCCAGTGGGCGCGTGCTGCTGCGTGGTCTTTGCCGCGTGCTGCGGAGGCCGGCCATGGAGCGGGCCGCGCAGCGGGCGAGCGGTGGTCTGACTGCTACCCAGGGGGAGGCAATGTCTCTGCTCCCAGAGTTCGGCGTGGCCTTCGCCGGTGTGCTGCTGCAATCGGCGCCGGTCGTGGTGCTCGGGTTTGTGATCGCGGGGCTGCTGCACGAGTTCGTGCCGGCGTCCCTGCTGCGCCGCGGTGTCGCGGGCCGATCCCTGGCGCCCGTGCTGCGTGTGGTGGGCGTCGGCACGCTGCTGCCCATCTGCTCGTGCAGCACCATCCCGCTGGGCATCGGGCTCACCCGGTGCGGGGCGTCGTCGGGCACGGCGCTCGCGTTCATGACCAGTTCGCCGGCGGTGTCGCCCATCGCCTTGGTGCTCGGCTGGTCGGTGCTGGGGCCCGCCCTGGTCGGCTGGTACGCGACGCTCGCCCTGGGCGCGGCCGTCTTGGTGGGCGTCTGCGGCAACCGCTGGCTGCGTGACACGGCGCCGCCGGAGCGTGAGCCCGCCGGCTGCGGCTGCGGCTGCGAGGGCACGCCCCGGCGGGGCGCCCGGCTCAGCCGCGCACTGCGGTGGTCGCTGCTGGAGCTTGGCCCGGAGGTCAGCCGGTCGCTGCTGGCTGGGCTGGCGGTTGCGTCGCTCGTGCTGGTGGCGATGCCGTCGGGCGTGGTCGACGCATGGCTTGGAGAGCCCAGCTGGTTGGCGTTGGTCGGCGCGGTGGCGATCTCCCTGCCCGCCTACACCTGCTCGGTCCCGTCGCTGCTGATCGCCGGCAGCCTGATTGCCCGCGGTGTCGACCCGGGCGTGGCGGTTGTGTTCCTCATCGCCGGCCCTGCCACGAACCTGGGCGAACTCAACGCGATACGGGTGGCCATGGGCGGCAGGGCGGCCGTGTTTTACGCGGCCATGCTGATCGCCATCGCCCTGGCCGGCGGCGCGGCGACATCGCTGCTGCCGCTGCCCGCGGCGGTCGCGTTGCCGACACACGCCGGGCACGCCCACGCCCACACGCTGGATACCGTCGTGCTCGGCGGGCAGATGAACGCCGAGGCCGCCGGGGCGATGCCCACCACCGGGCTCGCCTGGCGGGCGCCCTTCGCCGCCCTGATCCTCGGCCTCACCGCGGCGTCGCTGGCGCGCGGCCTCCGCCCGCAGCGGGCCGAACCCAAGGCGCCGGCGCCCACCCCGCCGGCGACCAACCAGCCGCCGCCCAACCTTGTGAGCATCACCGTCAAATGAAGCCCGCCGAGTCAAAAAATCGGACGGACCCGCCGCCGCGGCTCAGCTGGCTGGCGTGGCTCAAGTGGGTAGCCACCGAAGACCACTGCGAGTGGGCAAACCGGTACGTCTACTGGCTGAAGTCGCCCCTCGGCATCCTGTTGCTGTGCGGCGTCTTCGCGCTGCTGTGCGGCGTGTTTGTCGCGCCGCAGGTGCTCTTGCTGCTCGCGGTCGTGGCGGCTGTTGTGTTGGTCGGCGCGGCCTGGCCGTCGGTGGCGGTGCGGGGGCTACGCTGCCAGCTGATCTACGCCGCGCCGCGTGGGCGTGAGGGCAAACCGACACAGGCCCGCCTGGTGGTCACCAACCGCTGGCCGTGGCCCGTCTGGGGCTTGGCGATCGACGACCCCGCGTTCGCCCACGCGGTTGGGCAGACACCCGACGCGCCGGCCGCAGCCGAGCCCACTGCGAATGGTCCCACCGCGAGTGGGCCCACCGCCACGCAGGTCGCCCTGGCCAGGATCGATGGCTGGTCACGCAGCTCCTACAACTGGTCGTTCGTCCCGCCACGACGCGGCGTTTATCCCAGCCGCGAGGTGCGGATCGTCACCGGATTCCCGTTCGGCCTCCGCCGGGCGGCGCGGCCGGTGGAAGTCCGGCGGAGCCTCACGGTCTGGCCCGAGACGTTTTGGCTGCCGCCGCTGGAGGACCAGCAAACCCGCCGCGACTGGGGCGGAGAGCTCTCCGAAACGGCCGTCGGCATGGACGGCACCCGCCTGGGCGCACGGGACTTCCGCCCAGGAGACAGCCTGCGCGACGTCCACTGGGCAAAGTCTGCTCGGCACGAGCGCCTGATTGTCAGCGAGCGGGAGGCCTCCGTCGTGGCCGACTGCACGGTGGTGGTAGACGTCGACCCCGCCCACCACGCCGGCGTGGGTGGCCAGTCGACGCTGGAATGGTCGCTGAAGATCGCCGCCAGCATCTGCGAGTCTGCGGCCAGCGGGCGGGGCCGCGTCAACCTGTGGCTGGGCGGGGTGCGGCACACCTCGGGCGCTGGCGGGGCGAAGCTCGCAAAGCTGCTAGACGGCATCGCCCGCTTCGGGGCCGCTACGCAAGCGGGCACTGCCGAAGGGGGCGGAGCCGCGTCCGCAGGGCCCGCACCCGCAGCGCAGCACGCCCGCCCGGGCGAGTCGGTCATCAGCATCGGCACCGACGCGTCTGGCCACCTGGCTGGCCGGGCGATCGTCCTGTCGCGCCGGGCGTTCGATTCGCGGGCGCCCAGCACGCAAGCCCCGCACGGCTGGATCCAGATCGAAGCCGCTGCGGACGTGCCCGGGCAGGTCCTCCGCGGCTGGCGTGGCGTGAAGCGGGGTCTCCGGCATGACCACTAGCAGGCACATCGGCCGCGTCACGCTGCTGCTGGTCGCCCTCTCGTCGGCGTTGCTGCAGCTAGCTCTGGACGACCGCCAGCCCGGCTCCGGGGCGCCGCTGCTGGTGGCTTCCGTCGTCCTGGCCGCCGGGCTGCACGCGTTGCTCGGCCGCGGCACGGCAGGTGCGTGGACGGGCCGGTCGGTCGTGGCGCTGGTCGCGCTCGGCGGCCTGGCGTTTGGGTGGGAGGGCGTCTCGCGCAGCCTGTTCGCCTCCGGCCAGCCCCTAGAAGTGCAGATGGCGTGCTGCCTGCGGAACCTGATGCTGGGCCTGGCCGCCCTGCAACGGCTGCCGAAGGCCCGCTCGCTGGCCGCGCTGTCGAGCCTGTTCTTGGTGGTCATCGGCTTCCTGTGGTCGGCCAACGCGTGGACCATCGGCCTGCTGATCGCGTACGCAGCGGTAGGCATGTGGTGGCTGGTGGGCACGTACTGGGACCGGCTGGGCGGACGCTTCGCCGACGAAATCGAGCCCTCGGCGCCCGTGCGGCCGGTGGTGGCGGCGGCCGTGGTCATCGGGCTGGTGTCGCTCGCCTTCGCCCCGCTGGTAGCCCGCGCGCCGGGGACGACCGCCCTGCTGGGCTTCTTCCCGAGCTCCGGCGGGACGCAGTGGAGCAGCCCGTACGCGTACGGCGGCATCGGCGACGGCCCGCAGATGGTCGCCGCAAAAGAAAACGCATCGAGCTTCGGCCCGGTCGAGAGCGAGCTGTTCCTCGAGTCGAAGATGCCCAGCCTCTACGACGCGATGAACGAGTTCTCGAAGGCGGCGCCACGCAAACGCAAGTCGAGCCGCCGCGCCATCCCGCTGGCGCCCTCGATGGTGCAGCTCAACCACCAGAAGAAGGGCACCACGCAGCAGGCCACCCGCGAGTTCAGCACCGTCCGGCAGGCGACCCGGCGGCGTTCGAACCCGGGCGACCGGAAGTCGCCCGCTCTGCTGCTGGTCAGCGGGCGGACGCCCACGCACCTGGCGCTGGAGACCTACGACCGGTGGGACGGCCGGTCGCTGATCGCCGCCCAGCAGCCGGCGCCGCACCGCTTCAAGCTGCGGGAGCCGGACCAGCTGGGGCGCCGGTGGCTGAAGTTCGCCGCGGCCCCGCCACGCGACACCTACCCGGCCGACGCCGAGACGCAGGTCCGCGTGGTCAACCTCCGCACCAACCGGGTGCCGACGCCCCCCAACGCGACCGCCGTGACACTCGAGAAGCTGCACGCCGCGTCGATGTTCTCTTCTGCCGACGACGGCTCGCTCGCGATGCCGGTCGAGCACATCCCGCAGCTGACCATCTTCCGCTTAAGGTCGACGCTGCGTGACCGATCGGCGGAGCCCCGGCTGGCGTTGGCCGCCGCGGACGATTCCTGGTCCGTGGCGGGCAAGCTGGCCGCCGAGTGGACCGCCGGGGTTCCGCCGGGCTGGCCACAGGTGGCGGCGGTGCTCAAGCGGCTACGCACAGACTACGTGCACGACCAAGAAGCAATGGCGCCCGACACGGCCGGCGACGCCGTCGAGCACTTCCTCCTCGAAGCCAAGCGGGGCCCGGACTACCTCTTCGCGGCGTCGGCGGCCGTGATGCTCCGGACGCTCGGCTACGAAGCCCGCGTGCGTAGCGGGCTGTACGCCTCGCCCGAGCGGTACGACCGGGCGACACGCCTCACGGCGGTGCTGGCCGAGGACGTCCACTTCTGGGTCGAGGTCAAGCTGGCGCCCGGCACGGCCGCGGCAGCAACAAGCGCGTCCGGCGCCGGCGCGGGCGGTGTGGATGCGGCCAGCGTTGGTGCAGACGCGGCCGGCGTGGCCTCCTGGGTCACCATCGAGCCAACGCCCGGCTACGATGTGCTGTACGCGCCGGAGTCGCTGCTCGCGGCGTTCGCCCGGCACGGCCGGCAGGTGCTTGGCGTCGTGGCCGCGCACCCGGGTTCTTCGCTGCTGCTCTGCGTGTTGACGTGCGCCTTGGTGCTGGCCCGCCGGCAGCTGGCCGACGCCGGGTTGTCGGCGTTGTGGCCGGTGGGCGCGTGGCTCCGTGGGCCACAACAGCTGCCCTGCTTCACGCTGCGGCTGCTGGAGTGGCGTGCCTGGGCCCGCGGGCAGGGCAGGCCGGCCGGCACGCCGATCGGGCGGTGGCCGCCGCTGGCCGGGCACGATGACTTCCTGTCGGCGGCCGGCTGGGCGTTGTACGGGCAGGGCACCCGCTCGCCCCTGGGCGACGACGCCATCCGCGCCGCGTGCCGCGGCGCCATCCGCATCCCGCTTTCATCACAGCCACCCCGCGTGGGTGGGCCCGCCGAAGCCCGACAGCCCGAAGCCCGACGGCCCGAAGCCCGACGGCCCGAAGCCCGACACGCCGCCCGCCACCGCCAGACCACCCCTCATGCCCCCGATGACCACCGTCGCTGACGACCCGCCGCTCACGCTTACCGACGCCGCCGCGTCGCTCGACCTGCTCCGCGGGCGGCTGAACCAATCGCTGCGCGGCAAGGAGCCGGTTGTCGAGATGGTGCTCGCCTGCCTGCTGGCCCGTGGGCACCTGCTGCTGGAAGACCTGCCCGGCCTGGGCAAAACCACGCTGGCCAAGGCGTTGGCCCACGCCGTGGGCGGCGACTACGCCCGCATGCAGTGCACGCCCGACCTGATGCCCACGGACGTCACGGGCTTCAACCTGCTGAACCAGAAGACGCGGGAGTTCGAGTTCAGCCAGGGGCCCGTCTTCGCCGACGTGCTGCTGGCCGATGAGATCAACCGCGCGACGCCACGCACGCAGAGCGCCCTCTTCGAGGCGATGGCCGAGCGGCAGGTCACGATCGACCGCGTCCGCAGGCCGCTGCCGGCCACCTTCTTCGTGATCGCCACGCAGAACCCCGTCGAGAGCCACGGGGCCTACCCGCTGCCCGAGGCCCAGCTGGACCGCTTCGCGATGAGGCTGTCCATCGGCTACCCAGACAACGAGAGCGAGCTGGCGATGCTCAAGCAGGACGCCGCCGGCGGCCTGCAGGCGTCGACGGAGGGGCCGGCGCTCGACCCGGCGGCGGTCGCCGCGTTGCAGTCCGCCGCGATGGCCACCGTCGTCAGCGAGAAGGTGCAGCGGTACCTCATCCAGCTGGCCACCGCCACACGCAGCCACGAGCAGGTTGCGCTCGGCCTGAGCCCCCGCGGCCTGCTCACCTGGCAGCGCGTCGCCCAGGCGCGGGCGTTCCTCGCCGGCCGCGGCTTCGTCACGCCGGACGACGTGCAGGACGTGGCGGGGCCGGTGCTAAGCGTCCGGCTGTCGGGGGACTTCGCCGGCGTCGACCGCTTGATCGAGGAACTGCTGGCGGGCGTCCGCGCACCGACGTTCGATTGACCCCGTGGCTTAGGGCTAACGCGCAAGCCCGAAAGTCGGGGCAGGCGATCGGCGTTTCACGGCCGGTATCGCCGACATCGCCGCAAAGGACCGAGGTTCTGTTCGGACGCTCTTAACCCCACGCCAGACAACGAGGAACCGCGATGATACGCAAACGCACGGGCCGGCTGCGGTCAGTCGCCGGGCTGCTGGTGCTCGGCCTGGCGGCCATCGTTTTGCCGGCGCCGATGGGTTGCACCCAAAACACGCCCGCTGGCGATACCGCGAGCGACGGCCACGACCACGGACATGACCACGAGAGCGGACATGACCACGAGAGCGATCATGGGCACGGGCACACGCACGCCCCGCGGCCCGAGTCGCTCCGCGAGGCGGTGGCGGGGCTCATTGACTGCCGCGAGAAGATCGCGGCGGCCATCAAAGCGGGCGACGCCGACGCCGCCCACGGGCCGCTGCACGACTTCGAGGGCATCGCCCGCCTCATCCCAGACCTCGCCGCGGAGACCGACCTGCCGAAGCGCGACTGGGAGGCGGTGAAGGCGGCGTCGGATCGCCTGCTGGCCGTGTACGCTGGCGTAGACGAGGCGTTCCACACCGCAGGCGGCGACGCCCAGGCCGCCTACGAAAAGGCCGCCGCGGAGCTCGACCAGTCCATTGACGAGGCCATTGACGAGGCCATCGACGAGGCGATCACCGCAATCCGCAGCCACCTGCCGCCGACGAATGAGCCCGGCGATACGGCCGGCGGCGAGGACCCGCACGACCACGACCACGACCACAAGCACGACGGGGCCGACGGGTGATCGCCTCGGTCGATGCGATTCTGTGGGGCGGCGTGCTCCGCTTCTGCCAGGCGGCCCTCGCCGCCGGGCCGACGCTGCTGGTTGGGCTGCTGGTGGCAGGCGTGCTCCGCAAACTCCTCGGCCCGGAGGCGACGCTGCGGGCTTTCGGCGGCCGCGGCGTGCGGAGCCTCCCGCAGGCGTGGCTGTGGGGCATGCTGCTGCCGGTCTGCTCGCTGGGCGTGATCCCAATCGCCTACGAGCTGCGGCGTTCGGGCTTGTCGGGGGGCGCCATCCTGGCGTTCGCCCTCACGGCGCCGCTGTTTAACCCGCTCTCGCTGCTGTACGGGCTCACGCTCTCGTCGCCAGTGGTGCTGGTTGTCTTCGCGCTGGCGTCGCTCGTGGTGGTGACGACCGTCGGCGTCGCGTGGGACCGCTGCTTCCCGGGCACGGCGCAGGCGCCCACCGGCGAGCCGCCCGCCCCGCCCGGCCTGGGACGCTTAGGCGCGGTAGCGCTGACCGCCGCGCGGCACGCCGCCGGGCCGGCCCTGCTGTACTGCGTCATCGGCCTCTCGGGCAGCATGGTGTTGGCGGCGATCTTCCCGCACGGCAGCCTGACGGACTCCATGGCCCACACGGACCTCACCGCGCCGCTGCAGATGCTGCTGGTCGCCGTTCCCGCCTACGCCACGCCGCTGAACGTCATGATGCAGGTGGGCGGCATGTTCGTGCACGGCAATTCGGTCGGCGCCGCGTTTGTGCTGCTGGCCCTCGGCGCCGGCGCCAACCTGGGGCTCATCGCCTGGGCGTGGCGGTCCTACGGCCTGCGACGCTCGGCGGCGTTCCTCCTGCTGTTCGTGGCCGTTGTCACCGGGCTGGCGTACGCGGTGGAGGGCCCGCTGTACACGGCCGGGCCGATCGACCACCCGCACACGCACGCCTTCGACGTCTACGCGTGCCCGTTCTACTCCGCGTCGGCCGGGTTGCCCGCGCGGGTCTGGGGCGCCCTGGCGGGCGGCGCCCCGTTGTTCGAGGTGGTCGCGCTGGGCTGCGTCGGCCTGCTCTCGGCGGTCGGCGTGGTGCTTTCGGTCCGTGACCCGGGGCGGCGGATCGAGGCCTGGCTGGCCCTCCCCGGGCCGGCGCCCCGGGGGGCCGGGGCGTCGCTGCTCAACGCCACGGTGCCGGGCCCCGTGCTGGGCGCGGTTGCCATCGCGGGGCTGGTGGCGGTCAGCATCGTTGGCTGCTACGTCTTCTACCCGCCGCCGGCTCAGACGCTGGAAGACATGCGTTTCGCGCGGGGCGAAGCGGGGGCCTACGCCAGCTCGGGCGACGTCGACAACGCCCTGAAGAGCATCGCCCGCTACGACGACCTGACGCGCAGGCTGCAGGTGGGCTACTACCTGCGGCACTTCTCGATCGACGAGTTTCAGCAGGCCCGGGCCCGCGTGCTCCGCCGCCGGCTGGACGAGCTGAAGGACGCGGTGCAGCGGGGCGAGTCGTCCCGCGTGGCCGAGCTGAACGCCAAGGTCTTCGACGCCCACCGCCGGCTGCGGGAAGCGTTCGAGTAGCCAGCCGCGGCGCCACGCCATAGAGCTAACGAACAAAACCGAAAGTCGGGGCAGGCGATCGGCGTTTTACGGCCGATTTCGCAGACATCGCCGCAAAAGCTTGAGGTTTTATTCGCACGCACTTAAACCCACGCGAGCGCAAGCCGGCACCACGCCATTACGACAACCGGCCCCAGCAGGCCCAGCAGCAGGCCGCCGGCCAGCAGGTCGCGCGAGCCCAGCACGCGCGTGCTGTAAACAATGGCGTTGGGGGGCGTCGAGATCGGCAGGCACATGGCGAGCGACGCGCACAGGGCGATGGGCGCCGCAAGCCGGGCGTCGGTCGACGCCAGCGCAGCGGTGGCCAGCGGCAGCACAATGTTGGCCGTCGCCGTGTTGCTGATCAGGTTCGACAGGGCCATGGTCAGGTAGCCGAACCCCAGCACCAGCAGCCAGGGCGAGACGCCGCCCGTGGGCAGGCGGCCGACCACCCAATCGGCCAGCCCCGTCCTGTCCACGGCCACGCCCAGCGACAACCCGCCGGCGATCAGCAGCAGGATGTCCCACGGCAGGCGCCGCATGTCGTCGGCGGTGAGGATGCCGGTGGCCGTCAGCACGCAGATGGGCACGAACGACACCACCGTGGTGGGCAGCCCCGAGAGCGGCGAGGTCATCCACAACACGACGGTTGTGGTGAACGTCCCCACGACAACCGCCTGGCGCAGCAGCGGCGCCGCGGCCGACGGCTCGTCGCCGAGGGAGAACGCGCCCAGCGGCCGGAACGCCGCCCGGCCCAGGTACGCGGCGATCAGGTAGCCCCACGACAGCGCCAGCAGCGCAAAAGCCGGCGGGGCGCCGATCACCATCCAGCGGGCGAAGTCGATCGGCGTGCCGGCGGCGGACAACGCCCCGGCGGCGATCGCATTAGGCGGCGTGCCGATGATGGTGCCCATGCCGCCGATGTTGGCCGCGAACGCGACGCCCAGCAGCAACGCCTTGGGCAGCCGATCGTCGCCGCCCCGCACGGCAACCAGCGGCCCCAGGACGGCCACCATGAGCGTGGCCGTAGCCGTGTTCGAGACAAACATGCTGAGCACCGACGTGATGAGCATAGCGCCCAGCAGCACCAACGCCGGCGCCGTGCCGAAGAGCGCCATCGCGCGGCGGGCCATCCAGCGGTCGAGCCCGGTGCGGCCGGCGCCGGTGGCCAGGCAGAACCCGCCAAAGAACAGCCAGATCAGCGGGCTCCCCCACGGCTGGATGAACACCTGCCAGTCGGTCTCGCCCGTGGCGAACACGCCGCCCGGCCGGCCGAGCAACGCAATCAGCAGCCCGATAGCCAGCAGGCTCGTGGCGAACGCCGGGATGGCCTCTGAGACCCACATCAACGCACAGAACACCAGCACGCCGAGCGCCCGGCGGCCGGCCTCGCTCAGGCCGTCGTAGGCCGGGACTTGCGAGGCCAGGGCGGCGGCGGCGGCGCACGCGGCGGTCAGCCCCAGGGAGCGGAGCTGGGAGAACTCGAACAGCCCCAACAGGCGGAGCGATTCGTTACGCGAGTCGTTCTGCATCGGTGCAGCGGAGGGGCAGGAACGCGGGCGCCGCGGCGGGGAGTGGCGGCAAGGGCGGGGGAGTCGCGACGGGGTCGGCTAGCTTAATGGCCTACGCCGACTGGGGAAACGCCGGCCTCGCCACGGCCCGCGTGCCGGCCGCTGCGGCAGCCGCAAACGCCTATCACGCCCGCGTCGTCCGGCGGGCGGCCATCGCGGCGGCGGTGGCTAGACACAAGACAACGCCGCACGGCTCGGGCACGCCCAGCGGCGGCGGCGACCCTTGCAGGCTGTTCCGCCACGCGGCGTAGTCGGCCCCGTTCACAATGCCATCGCCGTTGCCGTCCGAGGCCAACTCGCGGATCGAGCCGAACTCGCCCGACCACACCGCCAAGTCGGCGCCGGTGGTCAGGCCGTCGCGGTCGTAGTCGCCCGGCGGCAGCACCGCCCGGATCGCCTCGAAGCCCAGCAGCCGGTGGACCGCGGCGGTGGGGTGGACGCCGTCCCCCCACATGTACTCGCCTGGGTTGGGGACACTCTGGCTGGTGTCGGAGCCCGCCGTGCCCGAATCGAGGCCGGGGGCGGCCGAGTCCGTGGCGTTGGTGAAGCCGCGCTGCTCGGCCCGGGCGACCAGGTCGTTCAGCAGCCCCGCCAAGTCCAGGCGGAAGAGGTCCACGCCGGGCGTGGCGGCCTGGAATGCGTCGAGCTCCGCCGCCAGGGCGGCGTTGTAGTCTTGCGAGCGCTGGTTCCACTCGGCGGCCTCGCCCGGCGTGCCGTTGCGGGCGGGCGTCAAGCCCAGCCACG
>JBCCQL010000012.1:0-19178 GCA_039024355.1 Planctomycetota bacterium | reverse complement strand
CGCGGCGGCGCTTTCACGCTGTCGCTCGGCCCCGCGGCGCCGCCGGGCCCGCCTGCGGACCATTCTTCTGGTCCGGCCGGCGGGGTCACCCTCACCAGCACGGCCGGCAGCCAAGCTGGCGCCATGCAGGCGCGGCTGCAGCTGCGTGGCGTCGAAGCATCGGCATTGACGCCCTGGACGCGCCGGTTCGACCCGTCGCTGGAGCTGGCCGGCCGGCTCGACGGGCAGGGCGTCGCCACGTGGCGGCCGCCAATGACACACGTGGGCACAAACGCGTCGCCGAAGACGCCGACGGCCGTGGCGACCGCGGGGCGGATCGCCACGCAGGGCCTGAGCGTCGCCAGCAACCACCTGGGGGGCGACCCCGTGGCCGTGGGCGCCGTTGAGGTGCCGTGGCGGATCGCCTCCACGCCCAGCGGCGGGGCACGCGTGGAAGAACTCGGCCTAGGCAGCGGCTTCGCCACGGCGGCGGTCCGCGGCGAGGTCTCGGCCACGCAGCTCAACACCCTGCTGGCGGGCGACTGGGCGGCGCTCGCTGCGCTGCAGCCCACGGTTTCGCTGCAGCCGGCTGGTTCGCTCCAGCCCGCGGCCGCGCAGCCGCCGGTGAGCCTGGAGGCCGAGGTCGACCTGGCGAGGCTCGGCCGGCTGGCGCCGCAGCTGTTGCACCTCCGGCAGGGCGTGCAGCTTGAGTCGGGCCGCCTCCGCGTGCAGGCGGCCGCCACGCCCGAGGCCGCCGGCCAGCGGGTCACGGCCAGCGTCGCCACGGCCGACCTGATCGCAAACGCCGGCGGCCGGCCCGTCCGCTGGCAGGCGCCGCTGCAGGTGCAGCTGAGCGCCGTGCGGTCGGCCGACGGCGTGGCGATCGAACGGCTGGCGTGCCAATCGGCCTTCCTCAACGGCGCCGTGACGGGCGACATGAATGACCTGCGTGGCGCCATAGACCTCGACCTCGACCGCCTGGTGGCCGACGCCCAGCAGGTGTTCGACTTCGGCCGCTGGCGGCTGTCGGGCCGGGCCGATGGCGACTTCCGCCTGCGGCGTGAGGCGGCCGGCCGCTTCACCGCGGCGGCCGGCGCCAACGTCACCGGCTGCGTCGTCACGCTCGGCGACCTGCCGGTGGTGCAGGAGCGGCGCCTAAAAATCGCCCTCACCGCCACCGGCCGGGCCGATCCACGGACGCAGCGGCGCGGCGCGCTTGCCATGGCGGGGCTGGGCGCCGCGGAGCTAGACGCCGCGGAGCTAGACATCGACGCGGCGGGCGACCGGCTCACCGCACGGCTCACCGAGCCCACGCCGCTGGCTGCCGACGACTACCCGCTGGACATCCGGCTGGTGGGCGACCTGGCCGCGTGGCTGCGGCGGGTCAACCTGCTGGCCGCCCGGGCCGACGCCAGTGCCGAGGGCGTGGGGCAAACCGGGCTGACCGCGTCGGGCCAGATCGACGCCCGGCTGGCCGGCCGCTTTGGCACGCAGCGGGTGAGCCTCGCCACAACCGACATCACCGCCACGGGCTTGACCGTCGGCGCCAGCCTGCTGCAGATCGACGAGCCGCGTGTGCAGTTCACGGGCGACCTGGCGTGGGACGCCGCGTCGGGCGGCCTCGCCTCGCGGGCGGGCAAGCTGGTCAGCAGCACGCTGGCGGCCCAGGCCGATGGCCTGGTGGTGCGGGGCGGCGTCGGCGCCGGCAAGTTGGGCGTGCGCGCCGACCTGGCCAGGCTCTCGGCCGCGGCGCCCGGCCTGTTCGGCAACACACGCCTGGCCGGCATGCTGGTCGGCGGCGTCGACCTGGTGAGCCAAGCCGACGGCCCCGCCGCCCAGCTCAACCTGGTTGCCCAGCCGTTCAGCGTTATCGACGCGACGCCGCCCGCTGCGGGGGCCGCCGCCGGCGGCGCGGTGCTGTGGCAAGAACCCACGCTGCGGGTGCGCGGCGGCATCGCCCACGCGGTAGCCGCCGACCGGCTGACGCTCACGGGCCTGTCGATCGAATCGAACAACCTGTCGGCGACCGCCAACGGGCGGGTCGAGCAGCTGTCGACCTCGCCCGCGACGGCCATCGCGGCAGCCGTCGCCTACGACCTGGCAGAGCTCACGCCCGTGGTGGCCCAGTGGCTGGGGCCGGGCGTGCAGCTCGTGGGCCGACACCAGGCCGAAGTTCAGCTGGCGTCGGTCTCGCCCACCACGCAACAGGGCTCAGCGGCCTCGGGCTCCGCGCGGCTGGGCTCCACGCAGCGAAGCGGTGCGGCAAGCGGGGCCGGCGCCCGGCACTGGTCCCGCGCCTGGTCCGGCCGGGTCACGGCGCCGTGGACGGGCGGCTCGCTGTATGGGCTGGCGATCGGCCCCGGCAGGCTCGACGCCACGCTGGGCGGCGGCATGGTGCAGCTTGAGCCCATTGCCGTTGCCGTCGGGCAGGGCCGGCTGACCGCGCAGCCGGCGGCGCGGCTCGACCCCGCGCCCGCCGAGTGGGGCCTGCCCGCGGGGACGCTCATCGAGGGCGTCCGCATCTCGCCCGAGGTGAGCGACCAGCTGCTGAAGTTCATCGCCCCGCTGCTGGCCGACGCGACCCGCAGCGAGGGGACCTTCACCCTGCGGACCGAGGGCGTAAGGGCGCGGCTCGACAACCCGGCCGGCGTCGAGGCGACCGGCCAGCTGGCCATCCGCGGCCTGCGGGTGACGCCCGGCCCGGGCGTGGCGGACTGGGTGGCCACGGCCCGGCAGGTCGAGGCGCTCGCCAAGAACCTGGACCCCGCCGCCCTGGCCAGCCGCCCGGCGCCGACGCTGCTTTCTATCGCCGAGCGGACGGTCAACTTCCGGGTGGCGGGCGGACGCGTGTACCATGAGGGGCTGACGTTCGACGTCGACGGCGCCGAGGTCACGTCCAGCGGCTCGGTAGGATTTGACGAGACCGTGCGGCTGACGCTCAGCGTGCCGCTGCGTGGCGGGCGGATCGAGACCGACCGCCGGCTGGCCGGCCTGCGGGGCCAAGCGGTGCAGTTCCCCATCGGCGGCACGCTGACCCGCCCCCGCGTCGACCGCCGGGCGCTCGAGCAGCTCAACCGCCAGCTCTTGCAGCAGGGCCTGCAGGGCGCCATCCAGAGCGAGATCGGCCGGGCGCTAGACAAGCTGTTCGACTGATAAGCTGTTCGGCTTGCCCATACGGGCCAGGGCGTAAGGGCAGGCGAAAAGGCCCGCGAATGCCGCGAATACGCGCGAATGATCATGATCTTCGCCCCGCTAGTCTTCGCGGCGTAGGCCGAGCAGCCAGACCCGTGTCGGTCGCTTGGCTATTCGCGCGTATTCGCGTCTTTCGCGGGCAAAAAAACGCGGCCGCTTGTCTGTATGCCCGCGAGCGGCATCACGCGTCGCCGAGCGTTCTTATGCGCTCGGGCACGAGGCGCGTGGCCACCGCGACGCTGCCTTGGCGGTTGGCGGCCTGCCTGCTGGCGCTCGGCGTCTGCACGGCCGGGGCGGCGCCGCCGCTGCTGGAGCCCGCTGTCTGGCCGCGGCCACGCCCGCTGGACGCGGCGGCGCTCGCGCGGTTTGGCATCCGGCTTGTGGAGGGCACGCATCTGACGCTGGCGACCGACGTGCCGCCCTCGGCTGAGGTCGACGAGCTGCCCGCCGTGATCGACGCGGCCGTCCCGCTGCTGGCGGCCTACTTCGCGGGCGACGGGAAGACGGCCGCTGCGAAGAAAGCCGGCGCGGAAGAGCTCAACGGCTGGCGGGTACACGCCTGCCTGATTGGCGACCGTGAGAAGTTCACCGCCGCCGGGCTGATGCCGCCCCCGCCGCACGCCGAGTTCCCGCACGCCCTGTCGATGGGCTACGAGGTGTGGCTCAACCGGCAGCCGTCCGCCTACTACAACCGCGCGTTGCTGATCCACGAGGTGACGCACAGCTTCATGTCGACGCGGCTGGGCGGGTGCGGGCCGGGCTGGTACATGGAGGCCGTGGCGGAGCTGATGGCCGGCCATCGGTGGAGCGCGGAGCGGCCCGGCGGGCTCGCCCTGCGGCGCCTGCCCGCCACACGCGACGCGGCGCCCTATTGGGGACGCGTGCCGCTGGTCCGCGCGGCGCCCGGCACGCTGAGCGTCGACGCGGTGATGAAGCTCGACAACAACCGGGCCATGCCGGTCGAGTCGTACGCGGCGGCGTGGTCGCTCGCCAAGTTCTTGGACGCCCACCCGCGGTACCGCGACCGCTGGCGGAAGCTGCCCCGCATCGTCCTCCGGCGTGACTTCGACGCCCGCTTCCGCCGCGCCTTCGCCCGCGACCGCCGCGGCCTCGACGCCGAATACCAGCTGTTCGCCAGGACCCTGGAGTACGGCCACGACATCGAGCGCGAGGCCATCCCGTTCCGCCGCGGCAAGCCGCTGGAAGGCAAGCCAGTGCGCGTCGTCGTCAGCGGCGGCCGCGGCTGGCAGCCCGCGGGCGTGCAGGTCGAGCAGGGCCGCGTGTACCGCTACCGGGCCGACGGCCGGTACGTCGTCGGCGCCGAGCCGGATGGCACGCCGTGGCCGTGCGAAGCGGGCGGCATCACGCTCGCCTACCACGGCGGCCGGCCGCTGGGGCAGCTGCTGGCGGCCGTGGTGCAGTGGGATGCGCCGGCCCTGGGCGGCGGGCTGCTGCGGCCGCTGCCGCTAGGCCCGGCGGGCGAGTTCACCGCGCCCGCCACGGGCACGCTGTACGTGCGTGTGAACGATTCGCCCGCCAAGCTGGCCGCCAACCGGGGCGGACCTACCCTTACCGTGTGGCCGCCGGCCGACGAGGGCGTTACGCGTGCCACGGCGAAAGCGGACTAGCGGGCGGTCGCAACCGCCCGCCGAGCAGCTGCCAGCAAGCTGCGTGCTGTGTCGCTAATGTCATGGGGCACCGGGGAGCCGCTAGGTTCCTCATCCCAGCCATCGCCAAGTTCCCCTTCCTTCCGCTCGCCTCGCATTACACGCCGGCGCCTGCGTGCCACGCCTACGGCGATCCGATTGACACCCCGTTTCTGCCCTTCGACAATAAAGCCGCCGCGGCAGTCTGCGTGCCGCCGCCGAACCAAACGCCCGGAAGCCGAATGAACTACCTGGAAGCCAACGACCCCGCCGTGTGGGCCGCCATCGCCGACGAGACCGATCGCCAGCAGGACGGGCTGGAGATGATCGCCAGCGAGAACTACACCAGCCCGGCGGTGATGCAGGCCGTGGGCAGCGTGCTGACCAACAAGTACGCCGAGGGCTACCCCGGCCGGCGTTACTACGGCGGGTGCGAGCACGTGGACGTGGTGGAGGACCTGGCCCGCGACCGGGCGAAGGAGCTGTTCGGGGCAGAGTATGCCAACGTCCAGCCGCACTCCGGCGCCCAGGCCAACACGGCCGTCTTCCTCGGCCTGCTCGAGCCGGGCGACACGGTCCTGGGGCTCGACCTCGCGCACGGCGGGCACCTGACGCACGGCATGAAGCTCAACATGAGCGGCATGCTGTACAACTTCTACAACTACGGCGTGCGGCGCAGCGACTCGCGGATCGACTTCGACCAGGTGGCGTCGCTCGCCCGCGAGCACAAGCCGAAGCTCATCATCGCCGGCGCCAGCGCCTACCCGCGCGAGATCCCGCACGGCCGCTTCCGCGAGATCGCCGACGAGGTGGGCGCCAAGCTCATGGTCGACATGGCCCACTACTCGGGCCTGGTCGCCGCAGGCCTGCACGACAGCCCGATCGAAGCGGGCGCCGACGTCGTGACCACCACCACGCACAAGACGCTCCGCGGGCCGCGCGGCGGGCTGATCCTGGCCAAGAAGGCCGCGGCGGACGGGACCAACCTGGCCAAGCTGCTCAACAGCCGGGTCTTCCCCGGCACCCAGGGCGGCCCGTTGATGCACGTCGTGGCGGGCAAGGCGGTCTGCTTCGGCGAGGCGCTCAAGCCCGCCTTCCGCGACTACGCCCAGCAGGTGATCGACAACGCCCGGGCGCTGGCCGACGCGTTGCTGGCGGCCGGCCTCAACCTGGTGAGCGGCGGCACCGACAACCACCTAGTGCTGGTGGACGTCACGCCGTTTGGCGTCGGCGGCAAGACCGCCGAGCAGGCGCTGGACGCCTGCGGCATCACGGTCAACATGAACATGATCCCGTTCGACGAGCGGAAGCCGATGGACCCGTCGGGCGTCCGCATCGGCACGCCCGCCCTGACCACGCGGGGCATGGGCGTGGACGAGATGCGGATCGTCGCCGGCTGGATCGTCGAAGCCCTCCGCCACGCCGACGACCCGGCCAAGCAGCGGTCCATCCGCCAGCGGGTCAAGATCCTGTGCAGCGACTTCCCGGTGCCCGCCGCAGAGCTGACCGCCGGCGCCCGGGTCGACCCCGGCGCCGCGACCGTTGTTGGCTAGCCGAAGTAAACAGTTCGCCCCAGCCGAGCCAACAGCCAACAGCCGATAGCCAACAGCCATGGCAAGCCAGCAGCCGCACCGCATCCTGATCGCCGACGACAACGAGCCGAACGTCGAGCTGCTCGAGGCGTACCTGGCCGGCGTGACGGTCGATGGCGCCGCGATCGAGACGGCCATCGCCGTCGACGGCCAAGACACGCTGGACAAGACCGCCGAGTTCAAGCCGCACCTGATCCTGCTAGACATCATGATGCCCAAGCTGTCGGGCTTTGAGGTGTGCCAGCGGCTCAAGAGCGACCCGGCCACCAGCGGCGTGATGATCCTGATGGTGACCGCCCTGAACGAGCTGGGCGACATCGAGCGGGCCGTCGAGGCCGGCACGGACGACTTCCTCTCGAAGCCGGTCAACAAGGTCGAGCTGCTCAAGCGTGTCGAGAACATGCTGAAGATCTGCAGCATCAGCGACGAGGTCGAACGCCTCCGCCGGTACATCGAAGAGATGGAGAAGCGGGCCGGCGCAGAGGTTTAGCCGCCGGCCGCGCGCACACGCCCACGCCTCGCAGCGCCGCCGAGCCGTATCGCCGCTGGCCGCGGGCGTGGCGCCACGCAACCGACACCCGGGCTACGCGTCACCCATGCCAAACCGTTCATACCGGCGTCTCTGCGGCCGTTTCTTGCGTTGCCTGCCGGTGGCGGCCTGCTTGGCCGGGTGCCTGCTAGACGCCGGGCATGCCGCCGGGCAGGACGTGGTCCGCGACCGCGAGGTGCGCAGCCGCGTGAAGGAGCTCATCGCCGGGCTCGGCGCCCCGCGGTACGTCGAGCGGCAGGCGGCGCAGCAGGAGCTACGCGGGCTGGGGCTGGCGGCGTTCGACCAGCTGCTGGCCGCGTCGTCCGACCCCGACCCGGAGGTGGCCGCCGCGGCGGGCCGGCTGATCGAGACCATGGCCATCAGCTGGACCCGGCCGGGCGACACGCCCGAGGCCCGCCGGCTGCTGCAGAACTACAGCCAACGCAGCGAAGAAGAGCGGCAGAACGTGGTCGAGATGCTGGCCGACCTGGACGGCGGGGCCGGCGTGGCGGCGTTGTGCCGCGTGGCCCGCTACGACGGCTCGGAGCTGGTCTCCCGGCAGGCGGCCGCGCGGGTCATCGAGCCGGGCTCGTTCAGCTGGCGGGAGATCATGGCCCTGGCGGTCCGCCAGTACGACGTGCCGCAGCCCCGCCGCCGGGCGATCGCCGCCGCGGAGCTGGAGCTGACGCAGGAGTTCGGCCCCAGCCAGCGGACGGCGGGCAAGTGGCTCCGGCTGCTGGTCCGCCAGGCCACGGAGCCGGCCGCCGTGACCGACGCCTGGCGTGAGGCCATCGCCCGGGAGCAGCGTGCCGTCGACGAGCGGAAGGTGTACACCGACGCCGTGGTGGTGCAGACGCTGTGGTGGAACCTGTTCCGCGCCCAGCTGGAGCACGGCGCCGCGCCCGAAGAGCTGCTGCAGACGGTGGAGCAGCTCACCTCGCGCGGCGAGGCGGAGCCCGAGTGGGTGCTGATCCGCGTCATGGAGTGGATGGTTGAGGCCGGCGCCGGCGACGGGATCGACGCGCTCTTGGCCAGCCGACGCAAGGAGCTCACCACCAAGCGGGGGCTGTACGTCGCGGCCGACATCCGCAAGCAGCAGGGCAAGCTCGGCGAGGCCCAGCGGCTGGCCGACGAGGCCTTCGCCGCCGAGCCCAGCGACGACGACCGGCGTGAGCTGCAGGAGGGCATGTTCATCGACGGGCGCGTGACGGTGGCCGGCCGGCTGCAGTCGCAGGGCCACACCGCCTGGGCGATCCGCGAGTACCGCGCGGCGGCCGAGCAGAGCGGCCCGCTGTCGATCAACGCGGTGATGGCCCGGGTGCAGCTGGCCAACCTGCTGATGGACCTGGCCGAGTACGGCGAGGGCGCCCGGGAGCTGACGCTGTCGACCGAAGCCATCGAGGCCGACGTGAAGAGCCGCTCCCGCTACCGCCACTACCGCGAGCAGTGGGAGGTGCTGCCGACGCTGGAGTCCATGGCGTCGCAGCGGGACTACCTGCTGGCGTGCGCCGCCCGCGAGGCGGGGGACGACGCCGCGGAGGCGGCCTACCTGAAGTCCGCCATCGAGCTGGACGGCACGAACGCGGACATCCTGATCGCCATGTACCGGGCGCGGGGCGGCGACACGGCGTTCCGCGAAGACACGCTGCGGCGGATCAAGGAGTTCGCCGCCAAGATGGACGCCCAGATCGAAGAAGACCCCGACGAGTACGTGCCCTACAACCAGTGGGCCTGGCTCATCTCGAACACCGAGGGCGACTACGCCAAGGCCCTGCGGTACTCGCAGAGGTCGCTGGAGCTGAACCCGGGCGACGCCGGCTTCCTCGACACGCTGGCCAGGTGCTACTACGCGGTGGGCGACCTCGAGATGGCCATCAAGAAGCAGCGGCAGGCGGTCGAGCAGCAGCCGCACTACATGGTCATGCAGCGGCAGCTCGAGTTCTTCGAGGCCGAGCGGGCCAAGGCCGAGGAGGCGGCCGCCGCGGCCGACGCCCCGGCGGACGAACCCGCACCGGACGGGCCCGCACCGACCGAGCCCAACGCAGCGGGCGGCGCCCAAACAGAAACCGCCGCAACCGACGCCGCTGCAGCCGCTAACGCAGATGACGCCGATGTTGCCGCCGGCGCCGAGGCCGGCGCGAGCGATGCAGCGACCCAGGCCCCGGGCCAGCGGTGACCGCCATGCCGAGCATCGACGTCGGCGGCGTGCGGATGGCGTACTCCGACCGCGGCGCCGGGCCCGTGCTGCTCTTGGTGCATGGGTTCCCGCTCGACCACACGATGTGGGACGGCGTCGCCCGGCGGCTAGAAGACCGCTGCCGGGTGATCTCGCCCGACCTGCGCGGCTACGGGGCGTCGTCGCTGGGCGACGTCGACGCCGATGGCGGCGTGCCCATGCACCGCTACGCCGACGACCTTGCCGGGCTGCTCGATGCGCTGCGTATCGACGGCCCGGTCGTCTACGCCGGCTTCTCGATGGGCGGCTACATCGGCTGGCAGTTTTTTCGCCGGCGCCGCGACCGGGTGCGGGCCCTGGCCGCCATCGACACCCGCGCCGCGGCCGACGACGAGCAGACACGCAACATGCGCCTGCACGTGGCCCGCCACGTGATGGAGTGGGGCGCCGAGCGCGTGGCCGAGGCGATGCTGCCGAAGCTCTTCTCCGCCGACGCGCTGCGGGACCGGGCCGACCTGGTCGAGCGGACCGTGGCCGTGATCAGCGGGGCCGACCCGCGGGCGATCGCCGCGGCGCAGATCGGCATGGCGGCCCGCCCGGATATGCGGGGGCTTCTGCCAACGATCGACGTGCCGGCCGCAGTCATCGTGGGCGAAGACGACGCCATCAGCACGCCCGCCGAGATGCGGGCCATGGCCGACGCGATGCCCAACGCACGCTACACGGAAGTTGCCGGCGCGGGCCACATGGCGCCGGTTGAGGAGCCGGCAGCGGTCGCCGAGGCGCTCGCCGCGCTCGTGCTGTGAGCGCTGCGGTTGGCCGACTTGGGACCCGGGCGAGTATGGCCCTGAGAGACTGGCCCCGCGGGCTCTAGGGCTTGCCGGTCTTGGCCGGCAGGCCGAAGACGGACCGCGTCTTCACCACAGCGCAGTCGTCCGGGAAGGTGTGCAGGGCGAGCACCTTGAGCGACCGCTCACGCGACTCGACGTGGACGTAGCTCATGGCGCCCAGTCCGAAGCGGCCGCTGGACTCGAACGTGTGCAGCAGGCCGTCCTTCGCCCCGGCCAGCTCAAACTCTTTTTGGTAGGTGAAGAAGGCCGCGTCCTCGACCCGCTCCAGGGCGAACTCAACGTCGTAGGCGATGCCCGCCCGGCACTCGACGCGGTCGCTGCGGGCGCCCTTGAGCTTGTGCGACATCAGCCGCCGCTTCTGCGGCAGCGGGTGGTGGCCGGACGTGGCCACCTCGGTCAGCGTCAGCCCCTCGTGCTCCCAGGTGACCACGTGGCCCGCGCTGGTGATCTTGACTGCCGCCGTGTAGCCCGCCCGCTCGATCCGCTTCTCGCGGTGGACCTCAAACAGCTCCGGGTGGAGGCTCCTGCCGTAGAGCTGGATCACGAGCTCTGTGATTTTTGGTCGGACCGATAGCACCGCGGTGCTCCCTTATAAACGCGGACAGCGTCGCGCTGCCGGGCAACGCGACGCCTTCCGTGGAGGCTCGGGGGTCCGTCACACGCGGCCGCTGGAGGCCGTCGAAGTTTGGTGGAACCGCTCATGACTTCGTTGTTGTCGCATTATACCCACGCCCAAAAAACGCCACAAAGGGGAATCTTTCCGCCGGCCCGCCGCGCACGAAAAACGGCTTGACAATCACCGGCCGAAGGCGGCGGCCTTTGAGCTTCGATCGCTTTAAGTGCTTCGCGCGTTTTGAGTGCCACGAGCGCTACGGAGAGCCGACGCCGGCGATCAGGTCGTAGGCCGCGTGCGCGCCGATGGCGATGCCGAACCCACGCCGCAAGAACAGCATTGCAAACGCCACGCCGGCCAGCGTGCGGAACACAAACACGCCGGCCACAAACGCCTCACCGTGCGGGCCGGCGTGGTGCGCGGCGGCGAACAGCAGGCTGGTGGCCGCGACGGCGATCGCGACGCGTGGCCTGGCCGGCTTGACCCAAGCGGCCAGCGCCGCGATGAGCGTCGGCAGCAGCAGCAGGCGGAACAGCACCTCTTCGTACAAGCCGGCGCCGACGTACTGCACGACGCGTGTCGCCAGGCGGGTGATGGCGGGCTCGGCCAGCCACAGGCGGGCCTTGTCCATCAGCGGGGTATCGGCGGCCAGCGAGAGCTCGGCCACGCCGGGCGCCGGGAAGCCGGCCGAAGCGAGGCCGGCCGCCGAGCGGGCGATCACAAACAGCAGGGCGCCGAGCAGCGCGGACTCGCCCGCCATGCCCAGCACCACGCCCCGCGGCAGCCGCCACGGCCGGCCGGTGGTGTGGTGCCACGCCAGCAGCACGCCGACGGTGAGCAGCGGCAGCAGGAAGTAGCCAGACAGGCCCACGGCGCCCAGCGAGGCACGCATCCACACGTCGGCTCCGTTGCGGGCGGCGGCCGGCAGCGCCATGACGCCGACCTCGTAGAACACCAGCAGCGGCGCCGCGAACGCCACGCACGCCAGCGGCTGCCGGGTGCAGGCCAGGTAGCGGCCCAAGCAGCGGCCCAAGCGGTGGACCAGCGTCTGGTGTAGCCGCCCGGTAGCGGCCGCGGCCTCGTTCATGCCGGCACTCGTGGTTGGGGGGCTCCTGCCAGAACTTCGGCGAGACGCGTCGGCGGCTTGAGCCAGAAACCCCACAGCCGCTACGCTCCCGCTGCCGGCCGGGTCGGCAGGGCCCGCGGCCGGCGGGCGCCGCCTTGGTCTTCCGCAGGAACGGCCCCCGAGCACCGGCTTCCGCAGCAAGGAATCGACCCCGGCGCCGCCGCCGGCCCCGCACAGCAGCCGATGCAGCCCGCCGCCGCCACGCCCGACCAACTCTTGGAGCTGTACGACCGGCTGCTCCGGGCCTACGGGCCGCAGAGCTGGTGGCCCGCCATGTCGCGGCTGGAGGTGATGGTGGGCGCCATCCTGGTGCAGAACACGGCGTGGGAGAACGTCGTGCGGGCGGTGGGCAACCTCCGCCGGGCCGACCTGCTCGACGCCCGGCGGCTGCACGCCCTGCCCGTCGATCGCCTCGAAACGCTCATCAAGCCGGCGGGGCCGTACCGCGTGAAGGCCGCGCGGCTGCGCAACCTGCTGAGCCTGATCGTCGATGAGTACGGCGGCGACATCGACCGGCTGCTGAGCCTCGACACGCCAACGCTGCGCGAGCGGCTGCTGGCGGTCAGCGGCGTCGGCAAAGAGACGGCCGACTCGATCCTGCTGTACGCGGCGGAACGGCCGACGTTTGTCGTCGATGCGTACACGCACCGGCTGCTGACGCGGCATGGGTGGCTGGACCCACGGACGCCGGCGGCCAAGCGGTACGACGCCATGCAGGCAGTGTTCGAGGCCGGCCTGCCACGCGAGGTGGGGCTGTACAACGAGCTGCACGCGCTGATCGTCGAAGTCGGCAAGCGGCACTGCCGGTCCCGCCCCCGGTGCGAGGGCTGCCCGCTGGCGCCGATGCTGCCCGACGGCGGGCCGATCGACCCGGCGGAGCCGAAGGCCGAAGGCCGCCCCCGCACTCGGCGCCGCGGCTGAACCGCGCGCACCGCGTCACGGCTTGGCGGGCGGCGCCTTGATCACCAGCCGGACCAGCAGCAGGCCGTTGAGCTCGCGGATGTTGCGTGGGTTCTGGCCGAGGTCCCCCTTGCCCAGGCGGGAGCGGCTCTCGAGGTGGACGCGCAGCTTGCCGCCGCCGTTTTGCCCGTCGCCGTTTTGCCCGTCGCCATCTGGCCCGTCGCCGTTTGGCACATCGTCGTGCTTCTCGACCACGGCCCACACGTCGTCGCGGTACCGCATGATGGGCGTCGTCCGCACTAGGTGGTGCACCGCCAGGGCGCCGTCGGCCGGCAGCGGCGAGTCCTCCGGCAGCGGCTTGGGCGGGTCGGGCATCCGCCAAGCGGATTGCTGCCGGCAGATGTCCGCCAGCGCCTCGGCCACTTGCTCCGCCGTAAACCGCTGCGTCAGCGGCCGCATCATGGCGTGCTGGGCGTCGGGGTTGGTGGCAGCACGGTTGGTAGAGAAGTCGCGCGACCAGTCGTCGACGGCCGCCAGCGTCAGCACAACGGGCGTGGCGGCGGCCGCCACCGCCAGGGCGATCAAGAGGTATGTCATGGGTGATTTCTGCCGTTTGGTATCATCGCCGGCAGGGGCCGCCCCCCCGCCGGCGTTCTGCCGGGCGTTGGTTTCTTTTGCCGCCATGCTGCCCATGAACCTGTTTGCCGCCAGCGAAGAAGAAAACCTCCGCCGCACCGCGCCGCTGGCCGAGCGGATGCGGCCCCGCACGCTCGCCGAGTACACGGGCCAGCAGCACCTGCTGGGCGAGGGGCGCCTGCTGCGGCGGCTGATCGCGTCGGGCCGCCTGGGCTCTATCATCCTGGTTGGTCCGCCCGGCGTCGGCAAGACGACGCTCGCCCGGCTCTTGGCCCGGGAGACCGGCGCCCGCTTCCGGCAGCTCAGCGCGGTGACCAGCGGCGTGAAGGACGTGCGGCAGGCCCTGGACGCCTCGCGCGAAGAGGCGGCCGCCGGCGGCGGGCCGACGCTGCTGTTCATCGACGAGGTCCACCGCTTCAACCGCACGCAGCAAGACGCGCTGCTGCCCGACGTGGAGCGGGGCGTGGTCTCGCTAGTGGGGGCGACCACCGCCAACCCGCACGCGGCGGTCAACGCTGCCCTGGTGAGCCGCAGCCGCGTGTTTCAGCTCCAGCCGCTCTCCGTGGCGGAGGTTGCCGCCATCCTCCACGCGGCGATCGCCGACAAGCAGCGTGGCCTGGGCCGGGTGGCGATCGACGCCGAGCCAGACGCCATCCACCACCTGGCTACCGTGTGCGACGGCGACGCCCGGCAGGCCTTGGGGGCGCTGGAGGTGGCCGTCCTGTCGAGCCTGCCCAGCGGCGCAGCAGGCGATGGAGGAGCCGGCGCGCCGGTCCGCTTGTCCCGCGAGCTGGTGGCCGAGGCCGTGCAGCAGAAGATGGCCGTGTACGACGCCGCCGGCGATGAGCACTACGACTGCGCCAGCGCGTTGATCAAGAGCGTCCGCGGCAGCGACCCCGACGCGGGGCTGTACTGGCTAGCGCGGATGCTCGACGGGGGCGAAGACGTGCGTTTTTTGTGCCGCCGGCTGGTGATCTTGGCGAGCGAAGACGTCGGCAACGCCGACCCGCACGCCCTGCCGCTGGCCGTGGCCGCCATGCAGGCGTGCGAGTTCGTCGGCCTGCCCGAGTGCCAGCTGACGCTCGCCCAGGCGGTGACGTACCTGGCGTGCGCGCCCAAGAGCAACGCGGCGGCCGTGGCCATCGGCGAGGCCCGGCGTGACCTGCAGGCGGGCCGGACCCTGCCCGTGCCGCGGCCGCTGCGTGACGCCCACTGCGGCGGGCGGGCTGACGAATCGCGCGCCGGGGACGTGTACCGCTCCGCCCACGACGCGCCGGGCGGCGTCGCCCAGCAGGACTACCTGGGCGTCGAGCGAGAATACTACCGCCCGGTCGACCGCGGCTTCGAGCGTGAGCTGGCGACGCGTCTGAAGGCGATCCGCCAGCGGCTGCGGGGCGGCGATCGCTAGCGGGCGGGGACTTGCCGCGGCGTTTTTGCCCGCGAACGACGCGGATACCCGCGAATGGCCATGGGCTGGATACGCGCGTATCCGCGTCATTCGCGGGCTTCTTCGAATTTGATTCGCTTCCGGCGTTCGCTTTCGTGCCCTATCGGCCACGACGCGCGACCGACACGCCGAGCAGCCGCACCGCTAGCAGCTAGTGGCCTCCGCTAATCGGGCCCGTGCTAGCCCGTCGGAGGTGTGAACCGGCATGGCGGTGCGAACTGCCATGGCGGTGCGAATTGCCATGGCGGTGGCCGGGGCGATCTCCTATACCCCCGCGCGTGCGGCCCGGGCCTTCAGAGCGTCAACGCGGCGATCACCGCGAGGATGCCCGCCAGGCCCAACGCTACCCACAGCGGCGAACGCCCCGCCCACGGGCTGGCGCCGTGCGTGATGTAGTCGCCGCACACGGCGCAACGCAGGGCGTCCTCGTAGACGTCGGCGCCGCACGCGGGGCACGGCACGGTGTCGACGCCGGGCTCGCCGTAGCCGTCGCCGCCGTAGCCGTCGTCGAATCCGTCGTACTCGGGCCCGTCGTGCTCGGGCTCGTCGGGCTCTTCGTAGTCCTCGAGCGGGCGGCGACGCGAATCGAATTCGAACATACGCAAACCAAGCGGAAGGGCGACGGGGCTCGGGCGGCGGTCACACCGCACCGGATGGCTTTGTTTTCCGCTGCCGGTCAATCGGCCGGGCGGGCGCGACGCACGGCTCCACCGTCGCCACAAAAAACGTCACCGAAAACGTCACGGAGGACGAACCGATGAGCACGATCCGACCGCTCGCCACGGTAGCCATTCTAGCGTCGCTGGGGATCTTCCTGGCGATGAAGATCAACCAAGGGCCGATCGCCACCACCGCCGAGCTGACGGGCGAGCTGAGCGAGGCGCCGGCGTTCTCGGCCGAGGGCGGCACGGCGGCCATGCCGGCGCCGGCGTTCGACGCGGCCCCCGGTTATGGCGACGCGGCGACGACCGCCGGCGAGCCGGCGCCGATGAGCAGCCCGTCGGATGCCGGCAGCTACGACGCCAATGGCTACGGCGCCGCCGGCTACGATGCTGGCCAATACGGCGATTCGCCCTACGGGCAAGAGCCGTACGGCACGCCGGCGCCCGCCACGGACGCGGCGCCCGCCATCCCGGACCTGCCGCCGCTGCCGACGCTGCCGGCAGCCGATCCGGTGACCGCCGCCGCGCCCGCCTCTACGACGGGCGGGCCAACGATGGGTGGTCCAACGATGGGTGGTCCAGAGGCCGTCGACCCGGCGACGCTCGAAAACATGCCGGAGCTGCCGCTGCCGGCCGACATCCCCACGGCCAGCTACCCGGACGCCACGCCTGGCTCGGCCACGGCCGAGCCGCCGATCGTGGGCCGCGTGCCGTCGCTCGGCACCACGACGCCCGCTTACCCGGCGACGCGTGGTGCGGCTGCGAACGCACCGGCGTCGGATTACGCGGGGACGGGTTACACGGGCGCTGGATACTCCGACGCGGGCTACCCCGCCACGGAGACGCCCGCCTCGACGCCGTGGAGCCCGCCGGCCGCCACGCCGCAGCCGGACCCGGCCGGGGCGGCTGCGGCCTACCCGTCGACCGACTCCGCCACGCCGAGTCCGTCGCCCGCACCGCCCGCATCGCCCTACGGCCAGCCGGCGAGCCCGGCGGACCGCTACGGCGCCACGGCGCTGGACCCTCCGCCGTCGGACTTCGGCTCGCCCGGTTTCAACCCACCGGCAACGCCTGCGCCCGGCGCCGCCACGGCCGCTGATCCGCCCGGCGTGGATTCTGCCGCCGCCTACGCCACCGCGCGGCCGGCGATCCAGGCCGCCCTCGACCGCGACGAGCTTCCCCGCGCTCACCTGCTGCTCTCGCAGTGGTACGGCGATGCGTCGCTCACCGCCCAGGAGCGGGCCGAGGTCAGCCGCCTGCTGAGCCAGTTGGCCGGCACGGTGATCTACTCCGCCGAGCACCGCCTCGAGCCGCCGCACCAGGTGCAGCCGGGCGAGACGCTCGAGTCCATCGGCGCCAAGTACAACACGCCGGGGCGGCTGATCGGCAAGATCAACGGCGTCGCCAGCGGCGTGGGCGTCCAGCCGGGGCAGATCTTGAAGGTCGTCCGCGGGCCCTTTAACGCGGTGGTCGACGCCAGCAACAGCGAGCTGTATTTGACGGTGGGCGACCGCTACGCCGGCCGCTTCCCGGTGCGGCTGGACGGCTCGGCCGCGGGCATGCAGGGCACTTGGAAGGTGTCTGCCAAGTCGGCCGGCGGGCTCTCCCTGACCGACGCCGGTGGTTCCGGCCAGCCGGGCCCGGCGATAGCGGGCGCCGGTGTTGGCACGACGCCCGCGCAGGGCATGATCAGCGTCGCCGCCCGCGACATGGGCGACCTGATCGACATCTTGTCCGAGGGCTCGGAGGTGACCATCCGCAAGTAGCCACGCAGTGAGTCGCTATCGGCTGGCGGCGGGCGGTGTGGTGTCGCATTGCGTTTGAGGGTTGAGGCATTCAGCGTTGTGCAGGAGGATTCGGCCAAGCGACACGCCCGTCGCCGGCCCAATGCCTACTGCTTACCGCCCACTGCCCACTGCCCACACCCATGTACAACCGCGACGCCCTCGCCCGACTGATCCGCGAAAAGGCCCTGAAGTTTGGCGACTTCACACTCGCCAGCGGCAAGCGGGCCAGCTACTACCTCGACTGCCGGCAGGTGACGCTCGACGCCGAGGGCGCGCGGCTTATCGGCGAGGCGATGCTCGACCTGCTGGCGGGCCCCGAGCCCGGCGGAGCGCCGCCGCCGCTGGTGGGCGGCATGGTCATCGGCGCCGACCCGATCACCGCCGCCATCCTGACGCTGGCCGGCGTGCGTGGCACGCCGCTGCGCGGCGTGATGGTCCGCAAGGAAGCCAAGGAGCACGGCCGCGGCAAGCAGGTCGAGGGGCCCTACGTCGCGGGCGAAGAGGTGGTGATTGTCGAGGACGTGGTGACCACCGGCGGTTCCAGCCTGAGGGCGATCGCCGCGTGCGAGGAAGAGGGCCTGCGGGTCAGCCGCGTGCTGGCCATCATCGACCGCCTAGAGGGCGGCCGCGAGGCCTTCGCCGCGAAGGGCTACGAGCTCACGACGCTGTTTACGGTTAACGACTTTGGGATCGAGGTTTGAATTCACCGCAGAGAGCGCAGAGGAAGCGGAGAAAGAGGCTTTGTAGAAAAAACTCTGCGTCGCCTGCGATCTCTGCGGTGATTTTTTGGACGTATGGAAACGTCTCTCCACAGGCAACTCAAGGAAGTCTACGCCGGTGGCGATGGCGAGGTGGAGGCGAAGCTCGGCCGGTACCGCATCGACGTCATCCGTCCTCAGGCGGCGGGCAATGACCTGCTGATCGAGGTCCAGCACGGCGGTCTGGCCGCCATCCGCGACAAGGTGCGTGCGTTGCTCAAGCGGCACCCGGTGCTGGTGGTCAAGCCGATCGTCGCCCGCAAGCGGCTGGTACGGCGGGAGCGGCCGGGCGGGCCGGTGGTGTCGTCGCGGCTGAGCCCCAAGCGTGGCGTGCCGCTCGACCTGTTCCACGAGCTGATCCACTTCACGCGGGCGTTCCCGCACCCGCGCCTGGCGATCGAGACGCCGCTGGTCGAGGTCGAGGAGCACCGCGTGCCCGGCCACGGCCGGCGCCGGCGGTGGCGGAAGAACGACTTCGTGGTCGAAGACCAGGTGCTCACCCGCGTGCAGCAGACGCACCGCTACGAAACGCTGGGCGACCTGCTCACGCTGCTGCCGCCGCGGCTGCCCACGCCCTTCGACACGGGCCAGCTGGCCAAGCGGCTCGAGGTCGACCGCTGGGTAGCGCAGCGCATCGCCTACTGCTTGCGGCAGACGGGCGCCGCGGCGCCCGTGGGCAAACGCGGCAACGCCGTGCTGTACGGGCTGAAGGCCAAACGCCCCCGCCGCCGCCGCGCAGGGTAGCAGCCCCGCCGCGCCAGCACCCATCGCAATAACCGACGACCAACGCGTCGTCGGAGGCCCCGGGCGGTCGACTCCGCCGCCCGCAGGCCGGCTGTTCGCGGTGGCCGCCCGCCTACGCCGCGGGGTTGCCCGGCCTCCGGCAAGGCCTTAGCTTCTAACGCTCCCCGCCTGCCCGCGTCCGGCGCTGCCGCCCGATGAGCAAAACCCAGCAATCGGTCCGCCGCTGCCCGACGCACGCCCTGACCGGCGTGCGGATCGTCGGCACGGGCAGCTTTCTGCCCGATAACGTGGTGACCAACGAGGACCTTGCGCGGCTGGGCTGCGATGCGGAGTGGATCATCCAGCGGACCGGCATCCGGGAGCGTCGCCACGCCCCGCCGGAGATGGCCACCAGCGACATGGCGATCGCCGCCGCGGAGCGGGCGAGGGGCGCCCCCCGCGGGGGTAAAGGGGCGGAACACCAGCGGCGGCGGGGGCCCGTGACCCCCGGCAAACCGCTGGCGCAGGCGGCGGGGGGAGGGGCGGGCCAACGGGGGCCGG
>JBCCQL010000011.1:0-19369 GCA_039024355.1 Planctomycetota bacterium | reverse complement strand
CGAGATCAGCAGCCTGCGGGCCGAGTTCAAAGAGCCCGACGCCGACTGGGTGCGGAGCGTCAACTTCGAGATCGAGGCGCCGCGCGTCCTGCGGCTGCTCCACTACGACCGCGTGCCACGCCAACGCGTGCGGCTGAACCGGCGGAACCTCTTCGCGCGCGACAACAACAGCTGCCAGTACTGCGGCAAGAAGTTCGCCACGAGCGAACTGAGCATCGACCACGTTGTGCCGACGTGCCGCGGCGGGCGGACCACGTGGGACAACGTCGTGTGTGCGTGCGTGCGGTGCAACGTCCGCAAGGGCGGCCGCACGCCAGAAGAAGCCAACATGCGGCTGAACAAGAAGCCGGTGCGGCCCAAGCGTAGCCCGCTGCTGTCGATCAAGCTGGGCAACCCGAAGTACGCCAGCTGGAAGGCGTTTGTCGATGCGGCCTACTGGACGGTCGACCTGAAGTAAGCTCGGCCGGAACGAAAGCCGCCCGCTACGCACTCGGTCGTAGCGGGCCGTTTGCGATCTGTCTTCTCGCCTCGCCTGACAACTTCTCCGAGCTTCCGCCCGGTTTTCTCCTCAGACGCGATCAGCTGTCCGCGAGGGGCTCCTTCTTGTCGGTCAGCACTTCGCACTCCGGCGCCTTCGTTGCGTTGAGCTCGATGTAGCTCTTCCACTCCTCGGGCACGTTGTCCTCGTGGTAGATGGCTTCGACCGGGCACTCGGGCACGCACGCCTCGCAGTCGATGCACTCGTCGGCGTGGATGTACAGCATGGTGTCGCCCTCGTAGAAGCACTCGACGGGGCACACCACGACGCAGTCGGTATACTTGCAGTTATCGCACGGCTCGCAAACTACGTGGGGCATCGCTCAGGTTTCTCCGCGTCAGGGCACAGCGTACGTACGCAGCAACTCGGGTAAGGCGTGGTGACGTGGCACCGGTTCTCCCGACTCCTCGCCGGCTTCCGCCGTTACCTCACCGCACAGCGCGGCAGGCAACACAGCCTCCACACGCACCAGCACCGTAGTCACCTTATTCATCGACGGCAAATCAAAGTCGAAGACCAAAAACACAAACGGACAGGTACTTTTGCAGCGCGTGGCGAGCGGGTGAAGCCTGTCCGGCGCCCGCCCCCGCCGCAACGCCATGGCGAACTTGCCGCTGCCGCAACCGCTGATTAGACTTCAACTTGTGACGTGGACCGCCAGCACGTGGAGTCGATGGCGGCTGGTTGTCGCTACCAGGGGACGCTTGTAGCTGCGACCCGGCAAGAAGCGAGGCCTGCGTCAACCAGGTAAACTGCAGCCTGCGGTGACCGGGCAGGGTGCAGGCTGCGGCGACCAAGAAAAGCCCAGTCTGCAACGATTGGGCGAGGCGGGAGGTGGAGTGATTCCCGCTCGTGCGGCTTTGGTGGTGTTGCACCGGCGGCGGGGTAGGCAGCGCGGGCGTGTGCCGGGGACGCTTCTGTGCTGCTAGTGTGCCGAGGGGACTGCTTGTGGCCCTTTCCGAGATTGACCGCCAACTGCTCGAGCGCTGCCTGTCGAACAAGCCCCAGGCTTGGCAGGACTTCGTCGACCGCTTTATGGGCCTGGTCACGCTGGTGGTGAACCACACGGCCGAGTGCCGATCGATCCGGCTCGACCGGGCGGACAAGGAAGACCTGGTCTCGGAGGTCTTCCTCGCCGTCATCAAGAACGACTACGCCGTGCTCAGGCGGTTCCGTGGGCAGAGCTCACTGGCGACATACCTGACCGTGATTGCCCGGCGGGTGGTGGTGTCGCACCTGATGAAGAACATCTCGGCCCGCTTCACAACGTCGGAGGCGGCGGCCGAGCCGTTGTCGCCGGCCGCCAGCGTCGAAGACCGCCTGGGCGACACCGAGCAGCTGCACAGCCTGCTGACCAAGCTCAACGGCCCCGAGGCCGATGTGGTGCGGCTGTACCACCTCGAGGGCAAAAGCTACCAAGAGATCAGCGACCAAACCGGCATGCCCGCCGGCAGCATCGGCCCGACGCTAAGCCGTGCCCGCGCACGCATGCGTGGCGGCCACTAGAGCCAACGCACAAAACCGAAAGTCGGGGCAGGCGATCGGCGTTTCACAGCCGATTTCGCAGACATCGCCGCAAAGCACCGAGGTTTTGTGAGGACGCTTCAGCGTGTGCTTCTCTGGCCGCTGCGTAACGCACGCGGCCCGCGGCGGAGCTGGCCGCCGACCCCGCTGTCTCCCTTAACGCCAACCGGGCAGCGGAACGCCCCCCGACGGTATCTGCTGGTAGCCGGCCGTGCGTGGCGGCTGCCGAGCGGCCGCCGGCGGCGGTTGTAACGGCGCCAATCCGCTGCCTGGAGGCGGCGGCATGGCCGGCTGAGCGGCGCCAACTGCCGGTCGCGTCGCACCGGCGGGGTAGGCCGACGGGTAGGCCGCCGTGCCGCTAGATGCGACGCCGGGCTGCCCCACAACCGGCTGACCAACCGCCGAGACCGGCAGCCCATCGCTGCGTCCTAGATCGACCTGCGGGTACCCTGCCGGGTGCGGCAGCGACCATTGCTGCTGCGGGTTGGCGATGGGCGTGTTCACAGAAATCGCCCCCGTGTTGACGGTCAGCGAAAGCCCGGCCCGCGGGACGGCGATGGTCACCCGCTCGGGCAGTGTCGCCGCGGCCGTGGGGTGGTATCGGAAGTCCGTCGCCGTCGCGCTCGCCAGCAGCTGCCCCTGGCGGTCGTACAGGTGCTGCTCGATCACCCACCCACGCGCCGGCTCCACCACGGTGACACGCTCAATCGGGCCGGCCGGGCCGGCGGCCGTGTGACGCAGCTCCATCGTGCCGTCGGCGCGGGGCAGCGGGCCGCGGTAGGCGGCCGCGGGGTCCAGCTGCAGCAGCCCCAGGGCGTCGATCACCCAGCCGGGCTCGATGGGCAGCAGCTGCGTCGTGGCGGGGCTGGTCTGGCCGTGGCGGGCGAAGTACACGGCCGGCGGCTCGTTGCGTTTGGCCCACAACCAGTACAGCTCGTCGTTGCTGCCCAGGTCGATCTCTTCGCCGCTGAGCGTCGTGCCGGCCCGCAGGCGGAAACGCATCGGCTTCTCCATCACCACACTGCCACGCAGCAGCGGCACCCCGGGCAGGCCGGGCAATGAGAACGTCGCGTTGGGGGCCAAGTAGCTGCCCACGCGTGAAGAATTCTGGTTGACCGCGGCTACGATCTGGCCGGCCGTCGTGAGCGGCTCGACGGGCCGTGGCGCCTCGGGCCCGCCGGCCGAGAAGCCGGTCCCGGGGCGCAGCGCCCTGCAACCGGCAAAAGCCAAGCACACCAGCGCCGCGCAGAACCAGCACCTGGCGGCGTTCGTCCGGCCACGGGTTGCGTCTGTCCTGTTGGGCTGCGTCATGCGGCGTCTGCGAACAAGAGTTGGTTGAGCTCGGCCTGCACGCTGGCCATCTGCTCGGCGTCGGGCGTAGCGACGGGCGTCTCGTAGACCTCGCCGCGCGTGGGGCATTCCAGCCGGAGGAGGTCCGCGTCCGATTGATCTTGCCGGTTGTGGCCCGGGGACAGGCCCGCCTGCGTGTCGCCGAACCGAAACACCCGGCGCCGCACCAGCAGCAGGGCGAGCACGTACCGCGAGGCTTCACGCCCCGGCTCGTCGGCCCAGCGGTCGAACAGCTGCAGCATCACCTCGTTGGGCGCCAGCTTCGCGCCGCCCGCCCGGCCCAGCGGCATCCGCGACTTCCACCACGCGATGGACGCACCCAAAGGCTGACGGTCGCGCTGGGCGTCGGTATCGGTGTTCTCAGCGGTGTCGGCGGCGGGCTTTGGGCCCGGATGGACTTCGCTGTGCGGAGTCCGGCCGTCCTGTGGTTCCATGCCTTGCGCCGCACCGCGGGCGCCGCCGCCGGCTGCGTCTTCTCCGCAGCCTAGCTGCACCCAGGCCTCGGCCGAGTAGTCCACCCGCTCGACGCCGCCCGTACGCGATCGCAGCACCGAGTAGAAGACTTCGCCGGGCGTCAACGCGCGGCTAGTCATCGCGCAGCGGCGTGTGCAGCGTTGCACCTCGTAGTCGATCACCGCCACCGCCCCGGGGTTGTTTCGGCGCGCACGCTTTGCGCGGCGGGACCGTAAAGGAGCGTGCCGGCGGCGGCAAGATCAGCCCGCCGTCTAGAGTGCACTTCCGTTAGGCATTGCGTCGCTAGCTGACTGCGGCTGCGGCTGGCTTCGTCGGCCTTGCCTCGCAGGCGCCCTCGGCGCCACACCTAACGCAGGAACACTCTAGCTGGCCGTGAAGAACCGCGACGCGGTGCCGCCCGGGCCGATCCGCATCCGCACCGGCTTGCTGCACCGCGGGCAGCGGCCCTCGTAGGCGTCGCCCCGGCGGTTGGGGTAGACGCGGGCGTAGACGCCACAGCACTCGAACTTGACGCCGACAAACGGCCGCTGCGTGTCGCCCGCCGCAACGCCATCGCCTTCCGCAGCACCGGCGTTTTTCCGACCTGCGTCTTTCTGCCCAAGCGGAGGCGTGTCGCTCGTCAGGTCGAGTTGGCTGCCCTTCATTCCTTCACCCGCGAGAGCTAGGGGACGCCACGCCGCCGGCGCCAAGTTTGGCGTCTGGGGCCGTATCTCGGTAGGCTAATCGGGCGTCGGCGTGGCAAACTCCACCGCGTGGCAAACGGGGCCGATTACGCCGTCTGCGCGCCCAAATGTGGCAGGCCGAAGGCAGCAGGCATCCGCCGGGGCTATCCTGGGAGCCAACGGCAAGAAGCACTTCTCTTGCGACGCGAGGTTACCGATGACCCACGCGAACAACGGCAACCAACGAGTGTCCGCGGGCGAACAACCGCAGGCGGGCCTGGCAACCGCCGGCGCGTCGGACACCGCCGGCCTGTGGCGCCGCCTCTCGGCGTTCGAGCTGGACGATCCTGCCGCGTCGCTGAGCTTTTCTCGACGGCTAGCGCGTGAGAACGGCTGGTCGCACCCGTTCGCCGCCCGCGTCGTCGACGAGTACAAGCGGTTCGTCTACCTGGCGATGACCGCCGGGCACGAGGTGACGCCCTCCGACGAGGTCGACCAGGCGTGGCACCTGCACCTGACCTACACACGCAGCTATTGGGGCGAGATGTGCGGCGGGGTGCTCGGCCAGCCGCTGCACCACGGCCCGACGAAAGGTGGCCAGGCCGAGGGCGCCCGCTTCGAAGACCAGTACCAGCGGACGCTCGACAGCTACCGGCACGCGTTCGGCGAGGCGCCGCCCGCCGACATCTGGCCGCCGGCGGAGCGACGGTTCGGCGACGCCGCCCACTTCGTCCGCGTGAACCGCCGCAGCACGTGGCTGATCGACAAGCCGTGGCGTGCAGTCAGCGGGCGGGCATTCGCGTTGGCGGCGCCGATGATCGTCGTGCTGCCACCCGTGGCGGCCGGCGCGGCGTGGAACCCGCTCGATTACAACGGCGCCGAGTTCCTGAGCTTCTACGCCGTGCTGTGCGTGCTCGCGATCATCGCGGCGATGGTCTGCCGCTACGCTCTGCGGGCGCCCGATCAGCTGCCCGTCGACGCACCCCTGCCAGACAACCCCGAAGAGATCGCCGCCCTGCGTGGCGGCTGGCAGGCCGCCTTTCAGTCTGCCATGGCCGGCCTCCTGGTCGATGGCGCCATCGAGATCAAGAAACGTAGCGTTCTTTCCAGCAAGCACGACGTGCTGATCAACCGGCAGCCAACTGAAGGCGACACCCAGCTGCAGCAGACGCTCCTAACGCTTCACAACGAAAAGGCTCAGCTCGACGAGCTGGGCCGCGCCGCGGAGCCCCTCGGCAAGCACGCGGTTGAGCAGCTCGAACGGCGTGGGCTGCTCGAGACCCCCGAATCGTTCCGCGCGGCAACGACCGCCGTGCTCGCCGTGATGGGCGCCGTCGGCGGGCTGGGGGTGCTCAAGCTGATGGTTGGCCTCGCCCGCGACAAACCGGTCGGCTTTCTGCTGATCGGCTTGTTCGTCTTTGGCGTAATTGCAGTGTTGCTCTGCCGGCGGCCGTTCCGCACACGGGCCGGCGAGCGGGTGCTGACCAAGCTGAAGCTGCGTCAGGTCGGCCTCCGGCAGCGGGTCAAAAGCAAAGTCGACGGGCTAGAACCGAGCGACGCGGCCCTGGCAGTCGGTCTCTACGGCGTTGCGGAGTGCGCTACACCAGAGCTCGACCCGCTGCGGAAGGCCGTCGCCTCGACCCCGGCCAACTCCGGCGGCTGCGGCGGTTCTGCTGACGACGGCGGCGGCGGCGGCGGCGGCGGTTGTGGCGGCGGGTGTGGTGGGTGCGGCGGGTGTGGCGGCTAGCGTGCGACGCGCTGCCCGCGAACCTTGACCGCCCGGCACGCGTCGGCTACACCACTTAAATGCCCACACGATCGCTCGCCATTCTACGCCTACGACTTCCCCCCGGCCGGGCTTAGGGTTCGCACGCGACGATCACATCAAGCGACAGACACGACCCCGAAGCCAACCCGGCTTCGGGGTTTTTTTGTTGAGCACCAGCCAACCATCAATCACCAATCACCAATCACCCGCCAACAGCCAACAGCCACCATGCGCAGCATCACCATCTTCGACACCACGCTCCGCGACGGCGAGCAATCGCCCGGCGCGAGCATGAACCTGGACGAGAAGCTGGAGGTCGCCCAGGCGCTGGTGGACCTGAAGGTTGACGTGATCGAGGCCGGGTTCCCGATCGCCTCACCCGGAGACTTCGAGGCGGTGCGGGCCATCGCCGGCGCCGTGCGGGGCGTCCGCGTGTGCGGCCTGGCCCGCTGCAACAACGCGGACATCGACCGGGCGGGCGACGCTCACAAAGACGCCGAACGGCCGCGGGTCCACGTCTTCCTGGCCACCAGCGCCATCCACCGCGAGTTCAAGCTGAAGATGGACAAGGACGAGATCGTCCGCCGGGCGGTCGCCGGCGTGGAGCGCGCCCGCGGCCTGTGCGACGACATCGAGTTCTCGCCCGAGGACGCGGCGCGGACCGAGCCCGACTTCTTGTGCCGCGTGGTCGAGGCGGCCATCACCGCCGGCGCCACAACCGTGAACATCCCCGACACGGTGGGCTACGCCACGCCCACGCACATGGGCGGCGTCATCCAGACGCTCCGAGACCGTGTACCCAACATCGACCGGGCCGTGATCAGCGTCCACTGCCACGACGACCTGGGCATGGCCGTCGCCAACAGCCTGGCCGCCGTCGAGGCGGGCGCCGGCCAGGTCGAGTGCACCGTCAACGGCATCGGCGAGCGGGCGGGCAACTGCTCGCTGGAAGAGGTCGTCATGGCCCTCCGCACACGCGCCGACTACTACGCCGCCGACACCCGCGTCGACGCCACACGCCTGGTCCCCGCCAGCCGGCTGGTCTCCGGCATCACCGGCATGGCCGTCCAGCGGAACAAGGCCATCGTCGGCCGCAACGCCTTCGCCCACGAGGCGGGCATCCACCAGGACGGCATGCTCAAGGAGCGGACCACCTACGAGATCATGCGGCCCGAGGACGTCGGCTTCACCAAGACCGACCTGGTGCTGGGCAAGCACAGCGGCCGCGCCGCGCTGGGCGACCGCGCCCGCACGCTCGGCTACCACCTCACCGACGAGCAGCTCGGCGAGGTCTTTACCGAGTTCAAGAAGCTGGCCGACAAGAAGAAGGAGGTGTACGACGCCGACATCGGCGCCCTAATCGAGAAGCGGACCGCCGGGGCGGACGTCTGGCGGCTGGTCTCGTACGAGGTCAAGGCGACCAGCGACGGCGTGCCCGCCGCCACGGTGACGCTCGCCCGTGGCGACACCGAGGGGGCCGCGACCGCCGAGGAATACGAGACGACCGAAACCTTCTTCGGCGGCGACGGCCCGCTGGACGCCCTGTTCAACGCCATCGAGAAGGTGACCGGCGTCGCGCTGGTGGTCCGCGAGTTCCGCGTGCGGAGCGTCTCGCGCGGCAAAGACGCTCAGGGCGAGTCAACCGTCGAGGCCGAGCACGACGGCCGCGTGGTCCGCGGCCGCGGCGTATCGACCGACACGGTGGAGGCCGGCACCCTGGCGTTCCTCAACGCCATCAACCGCCTGCTGGACGGGGCCGGCCAGTCGCTCCACGCCCAGCACGACGCGGTGTGAGCTCGGCGCCCGCCGGCGCCAGTCGGCCTTAGAGCGTCCGAACAAACGCTCGGGCCTTTGCGGCGATGTCTGCGGAATCGGCCGTGAAACGCCGATCGCCTGCCCCGCCTTTCGGTTTTGTGCGTTGGCCCTAGGCAACGAACGCCATCACGTAGAACACCCAGCCGGTAACGGCCGTCATCAGCATCTCGACGGCCGCCATACGACCCCACTTCTTGTGGTGCTGGCTGTGCTTGCCCGGCGCCGCGGGCCTGGGGAACTTCCACAAGGCGCCGCCGATGACAAACACCCACAGCCCGAGCGTCGGCACCGCGAACAGCAGGTGCACCAGCAACGCCACGCCGACGGGGCAGCCCCACTTGTCGGCCGGGTCGAAGTACGGCGACGGCTCCGCACGCAGCTCCCACTCGGTGAGCAGCTGCATGTCGACCTCAAACGCCGCCACCGCCAACAGCAGCAGGCTGGCGAGCATCAGCTGGACACGCCCGTGCAGGCGGTACCGCTTGCCGTAGCGGGCCAGCGCGATCGCGCCCGCCATGGCCGGCACGACCAGCAGCATGGCGACAACAACCACGTCGAGCATGATCGACGCCCTGGTGCCCAAGAAGCCGTCGATGCCCGGGTAGCCGCTGCGGCTGGGAAAATACTCGGCGAGCGGGGCCAGCCACTCGGGCGCCGCTGCAGAATTGGCGGAAAGCAGACCGGGCATCGCACAGCTCTCGGCAGGTCGGAGGGCGTAGAGTTGGCGGTCAACGCGCTGGGGCCGCACGGTCTGCCACAAGGCAACATCGGCGCCCAAGACCCGGCTCTCCGCTTCGATTAGGATACGGCCGCACAACCGGGCCGAGTGGCGGAATTGGCAGACGCAGCGGACTTAAAATCCGCCGGGGGGTAACCCCCATGGGGGTTCGAGTCCCCCCTCGGCCACAGCAAGCAAAAAGATCGCCGCGACCCCGGCCCAGCTCACGAAGGCCCGACGGCCGAACAAATCAGCCCGCACCGCCGCAGCGAAACGCCTTGCTGCCCGCCTGCGTCAGCCGCAGGTTGGCCGGCGGCAAGCCGCGGCAGCTAGCGACGGCATTACCTGTAGAGCGGTTCATCGGCCCACACCGTCCGCCTCGAGTACAACGGGGCCGGCCGCCTGGCGGAGAAGTCGTTGGACGGCAGGTGCGGACCGAGACCGATGGCTCGTACAACGCCACGGCGATCTACGCCTACGGGGCCGACTACATCGACGCGGTCGCCGGGCGAGTGACGCCGACCGACGAGCACTTCTTCACGCAAGACGCCCTGTACAATGTCACCGCGGCCGTCGAACGTTCATCCGAGAACGTCGTCGAACGCTACGCCTACTCCGCCTACGGCGCGCCCACCATCCTCGACGCCGACTACGCCCTAGACAGCACCGCAGACGACGGCCTGAGCGATATCGGCAACGAGCACCTGTTCACCGGAAGACGGACCGACCCGGAGACCGGGCTGCAGCTGAATCGGTACCGGTACTACCACGCCTCACTTGGGCGGTGGGTGTCCAGGGACCCGATTGGGTATAGCGGAGGAGGAATGAACTTGTTTAGGTATGTGGACGGAATGCCTGCAAATGCGACTGATCCGGGTGGCTTGCGCCCAGTTCCACATCCCCTCCTCTACTCGGTGCCTTGCGGGAGAGTAAGCGTCTCTTACAACATCTCTTCGCTACGCATAAAGAAGGTTCAAGGATGGTGCTTTGGTCAGGTTCCAGATCGAGTCCAGACTAAGCTAATTGAGAGTCTGATCGATAAACAAATTGGGTCAAATATCCCAAAGTCTGGCAGCTATAGCTGTGAACTCGGTGGACACTGCTGCAACTTGAAGCACTTCTATGTCAGGAAGACGATCAAGTTCAATTTCGATCTTACCTTTCCCAACGTAGGCTTAAATTGCGTCGTCAACGTAAGCGGTTCGTTCTCGATACGCATTAGGGGCGAGTCTGGCAATTGTCAGGATTGCCCCTGCGATTAGCCGCCTTGGTGAGTGCATGGCTTCTGTTTACGTTCTCTTGTGTTTATCCGCATGCATTACACCACAGCGCAGATAGTGTCCGCAGTCAGCTTGGTATATCTGTATTGTTTTATTTTGCATTCATGGCGGTCGACTAGCTTCGAACTTGTTGCCGGCATTCTGGCAATGCTTGTGTTCTTCGCGATCATGAGTGCCTTGGAAGGCCATAGCAGTGCGAAGGTGATGGCCGTTTATTGGACGATACTCTATCGTGTTGCGAAGGTATCGCAGGCACTAGGAGCGGCATTCCTCGGATCCTACGCCGTCGTTCACTTCAGCGGGAATTCATCGGAAGGGGAAAACCTGGAAATGCTGCTGAATCACTACAAACGCACACTAAATATGTCCGCAATATATGTAATTGCGTTTGCTGCATTCAGTAGCGCGGCTTTCATCGCAGCGGGGTGTATTTTCCGGCGGTGTGCTTCATGCAGGTTTTTACTGTGCTGCTCCATCCCCGGCAGCATACTCGGGTTATGCTTGCTCGCATCCTCAATCATGTAGGCCGGACACAATAAAGCAATAAATGGGGGCAGTCTTGCTCAGTCGAAAACCCACGCCTGCTAGCTAAACCGTGTTGATGTCGTCGTCGTGCTGGTGGGCATGACGCGTTCTCGATCGCCGAAGGCGGTGCTCTGCGAGGCTTACTCGACGGCGTTGTTCGCCTTGCCGGCTTACTCGCACCGGTGCAGCCCGAAGAAGTTCACGCAGCACCAGCTGTTCGCGTGCCTGGTGCTGAAGGACTTCTACAACCTGTCGTACCGGGCGACCGCGGCGATGCTCGTCGACTGCTCCGACCTGCGCGAGGCGGTCCGCCTGGAGCGTGTGCCGCACTTCTCGACGCTGGAGAAAGCCGCCAAGCGGCTGCTCGTCAGCGCGTCGTTCAACCGGCTGTTGGCGACCACCATCGAGCGGGCCAAGGCGTATCGCTTGATCAAGCCGCGGCCCAAGTTGGCGGCGATCGACACGAGTGGGTTTGAGTCGAAGCACTGCAGCCGGTACTTCGCCAAGCGGCAGAAAACGTCGGGGAAACACGGGCGATAGCGGAAAGTCGTTTATCACCGCTTCCCAAAACTCGGCCTGATGGTCGACACCGAACCGTGGCAACGGCCGGGCCGAGGTCTTTCACAAGGATGTAGACTACGTCGCTTTCCTGCGGCTCTTGGGCGAAGCAAATGCTCGGGTCGGCATGCGGTTGCTGGCCTACTGCTTGATGCCCAACCACTTCCACCTGGTGGCTTGGACTAGGGAGGATGGCGACCTGAGCCGCTGGATGCAGTGGCTGCTTACTTCCCACGTCAGACCCGCGTCTTGTGGGTAACGAGGCACCGCCACTACAACAGCTCCGGCCACGTGTGGCAGGGCCGCTTTAAGGCCTTTCCGATCCAGGACGACGAACACCTGCTGACCGTCTTGCGTTACGTCGAGCGGAACCCGGTGCGAGCGAAGTTGATCCCGGTCCGCAAGGCAAAGAACTGGCCATGGGGCTCGGCGGCGCCACCTCCGCCAGTGGTCACCGAGGGCGACGCCCCCTTGCGGCTCGACTCGGGCCCCGTGAAGCGACCAGCCGCCTGGGCCAACCACGTGGACCAGCCCCAAAGTGAAGCCGAACTGGCGTGCCTTTGCGAAAGCCTCATCCGCGGCGCTCCTTTCGGAAGCGACGACTGGCGGCAAGCGACCGCGGAGAAGTTCGGTTTGGAGTCCGCCATGCGCCCCCGCGGCCGACCAAGGAAGCCGGCCGAAAATCGTTGAGCTTGGCCTAGAAGGGTTGGCCTAAACACGGTGGTCGAGATTTTGTGTTTCGCTCGGTAGAACGATGATTGGGCCCAGCTAGCCGGGCCCGGATGGTGACAAAATACGGCAATTGCCGTTGTCACATCTTGTCAGCTGCCGCCTTGCGGCGGTGTTTCTCGGGCCGTTCGGGGCTCGAAAAACTTCTACGCGACGTCCCGCGAGACTTTTGCCTGGAAAGATTGGGCCAGGCGAGTGGGCAGATAGCAGTGGGCGGTGGGCAGTGGGCGGTGGACAGGCAACGGCGGCGAGCCGATGCGGGTGCCGACGCTTGTGTGGTTGCTGCTCGCGGCGTGGGCGGCCGCGAGGCTCGTCACGTCGAACGGAGGCGGACTTCGCCTTTGCCGGCCATGGAGAGGGCGCCGTCCCAGTCGGCGGGCGGGGTGTTGCCGGCGCTGGCCAGCAGGGACCGCAGGAAGCGGGCCGGGCCGTCCGCGTCGGGCATTTCGGCCAGCAGGCCGCGGGCGTCGCCCCACTTGCCGGCGATCACGGCGTCTACCGCCTGGTCGTAGCGTAGCAGCTGGCCGTCGGTGAGCGGCGCGCCTGACGCCGCGGGCGGGGTCAGCGCGTAGACGTCCGACGAGGTGTTCATGCCGGGCGGCCGGAGCCGGGCCAGCCGGCGGAAGGCGCCCTCGCCCGCGGGCAGCGTCTGGCCTACCTGCTCGACCACGCCCGCGTCGACCAGGATGGGCGCCCCCAGCTGCTTGGTGAGGTCTTGCAGCCGCGAAGCGAGGTTCACCACCGGACCGAAGACGCCCACCTTGATCTGCTCCTGCGAGCCGATGCGGCCCGCGATCGCCCGGCCGAAGGTGACGCCGATGCCGATGCGGAAGCCGTGCAGCGGGCTCTGCGGGTCGTCCTCCGCGCGGCGGAACACGGCGTGGATGCGTAGCGCGGCGCGGCAGGCCAGCAGCGCGGCCTCGGGCGTGTGGCTGGGCCAGCCCCAGAAGCCTAGTGTGGCGTCGCCCTGGAAGTCGGCGATGACGCCCTCGTACTTCAGGATGCTGCGTGTCATGGCGGAGAGGGCTTCGCTGACCTGAGCGAGCAGGCCTTCGAGGTTGTCGCCGGACTCTTCGACCTTGCGTGAGAAGCCACGCACGTCGCAGAACAGCACGGAGACCGGGCCCATGCGTGGGGCGAGCGAGTCCGCGGCGCCGCCGGTGAGCGTCTCGACCACGGCTGGCGAGAAGAACTGCCGCATCTCGGTCTGGGTCTGCTCCAGCGAGCGGACCCGCCGCACGGCGCCGATGAACTGCCCCATCAGCTCCGCCAGCCGCAGCTCGCCAACCAGGTCCTCCGGCTTGCGTACTTCGCGGATGCCGGAGAAGCGACGCTTGCCGGAGACGTACAGGCACCAGCGTTGGTGCTGGTCGACCGAGATCGGCGTGCAGAAGGCCCAGTCGAGGTCGTCGTTCATCGTGAAGTTTGAGTCGGGCTCCTCGCTCTCGTCCTCCATCCATAGGTGCACGACGCTCTGCGACCGTTCGAATGCTCGCTTCACCAGCCGGCGGCTGGGGCGGAACCGCGAGACGGCGTCGCTGCGGGTCGACCAGCGGATCAGCCGCGGCTCGCCCGGCGAGTCGGCGCCGACGCCGTCGAACTGCATGACCGCCGCGGCCAGCGAGCCACGCAGCGAGTCCAGCAGCAGCTCGACCGCCTGCTCGGCGAAGTCCTCGTTGCTGCTGGTCTGGGCGATCAACGCCGGCATCTTGCACAGGGCCTGCAGGCAGCTCACCGGGTTGGCGAAGGGCGACGCCCCCGGCGTGCTGTCGAACAGGTGCTCGGAGATGATCGAGTCGCCCGGCTGCCGCGCGGACTCGACGCGGAAGTGGAACGTGGTGTCGCCGATGCGGAAGCTGGCGTCGGGCTCGACGGTGAACGCCCGCGTGGGGTTGCCGTCGTAGAAGATGGGGTTGCGGGCGGTCTCTAGCTCGCGGACGCGGAGCTCCTGGCCGACGAGCAGCACCTCGGCGTGCTCGCGGGAGATCAGACGGTCCCACGGCACCGCCCAGCCGCTGCGTGGTGCGCGGCCCAGCAGGAGGGTTTCGCCCTCGGTCAGCTCCCGGCGGCTCTGGCGGTGCGAGCCCTTGCCTACCGCGATGAGTTCCGCCATCGGCGCCCCTCGGGTCTCTGCCGAATGCAACCGGCCGCGGCCACGCGCCGGCTTCGCTGGACGCCTCTGCCACCCGTCGGCATAGTCGCCCCGATGCGGTCCGATTGTAGCCGCCCGGCATTCATGAGCCAAAAGCCACAGCCGTGACCGGCGGCGGATGTAGTTGTCCCACCAAGCAACACGAGGAGCGGCCACGCTGGGCTCAGAAGTGCGTCGGCTGCCGCTTCAAGAACTGGCCGTGGCCCAGCTGGCCAACGAACCTGCCCTCGCGGGCCATCACCTCGCCACGCACGGTGACCAGGCTCGGCCTGCCCTGCAGCCGCCAGCCCTCGAACGCGCTGTAGTCGGTGTTCATCAGGTGCGTCGCGGCAGAGATCACGCCGCGGTAATCGGGGTCGTACACCACCAGGTCGGCGTCGGCGCCGAGGGCGATCGTCCCCTTGCGGGGGAACAGGCCGAACAGCCGGGCCGCCTGCGTGCTGGCGGCGTCGACAAAGCGGTGCAGGTCGATCCGTCCGGTGGCGACGCCGTGCGTGTACAGCAGGTTGACCCGGTCTTCGACCGACGGGATGCCGTTGGGGATCTTGGTGAAGTCGCCGCGGCCCATCTCTTTCTGCCCGGCGCCGTCGCCCGTGCCGAAGTCGAACGGCGCGTGGTCCGTGGCCACGGTGCTGACGACGCCGCTGGCCAGGGCGTTCCACAGAAAGTCTTGGTGGGGGCGGCTGCGGATCGGCGGCGACATGACGTACTTGGCGCCCTCGAACCCGGGCCGCTGGGCGGCCGTGTCGTCCAGCACCAGGTACGGCAGCACGGTCTCGATCCACGCCTTCACCCCCCTGCCCCGCGCCGCCGTGGCCGCCTCGACCGCCTCTTGGCAGCTGGTGTGCACCACGTACACGTGGGCGCCCGTCTGCTCGGCGAACGTCATCAGGTGGTGCACGCCCTCGGCCTCCACCCGCACCGGCCGCGACGGCTCGTGCCACTCGGGCCCGGTCTTGCCCTCGGCCAGCAGCCGCTGCTGCAGCTCGGAGACGAGCGTCTCGTTCTCGCAGTGGGCGGTGACGATCACGCCCAGCTCCTTAGCCAGCCGCAGCGTGCGGAACAGCTCGGTATCGTCGACGCCGAAGAACCCCTTGTACGCCAAGAAGACCTTGAAGCTGGCCACGCCCGCATCGACGATCTGCCGCAGCTTGGCGGGCGTGTCGTCGCCGAACCGGCTCACCGCCATGTGGAAGGTGTAGTCGCACGCCGACACGCCGTCGGCCTTCGACCGCCACAGCTCAAAGCCCTCGACCGGGTCCTCTTCGCGGCTGGGGCAGCACATCTCGATCAGCGTGGTGGTGCCGCCGACAATCGCCGCCCGGCTGGCCGAGTCGTACGTATCCTTGGCGAACGTGCCCATGAACGGCAGGTAGATGTGCACGTGCGGGTCGATGAACCCCGGGAACACGTACTTGCCGGTGGCGTCGACCACCTCGGCGCCCGGCGGCGTCGGCAGGTTGCGGCCGATGGCCGAGATCGTCTCGCCGTCGCACAGGATGTCGGCGGTGTAGTCGTCCGCGGCGGTGACGATCCGCCCGTTCTTGATCAGCAGCGGCATGGGGAATCACCAGCGGCTTGTCGGAAGAAACCAAGGGTTGCCCGCGGCGCCGGGCATCCGATCCAGCTGTGCGGCGGCCAACGTTATACCCGCTCGGCAGGGTGCCCGCGCGGCAAACGATTGGCGTCCGCGGGCCGCAGCAGCCAGAATGCAGCGGTGAGCGACGCCCAGGCCATGACCACCGTCGACGTGTCTTGCCCGCACTGCGGGTCGATGCACCCGGTGCGCAGGCAGGTGCTGGGCAAGCTGGCCAAGTGTACGAGCTGTAGCCAGCGGTTCGTCCTGCGGGCGCCGGCGCCTGAGCAACACGAGGGGCAACAAGAGGGGCAACAAGAGGCGGCCGCTTCGCAGCCGGCGGCTACGCCGGTGGCAGCAGAACAGCCGCTGCCTAATGCGCGTGAGTCGCTGGCGATCGATCCGTCACACCAGGGTCAGACGCCACCGGCGTTTCGCCAGCCTCCGCCCCGTGTGTCGGCGGCGCCATTCGAAGCAGCAAATCCGCCACCACCACCGCCACCGATAAGCGTGGACCCGGTCGGCACCGGCCCAGCGGCCAACGAGCCGCCCGTCGCCGCCTTGCCAGACGTTGAGCCTCTGCCGGCGGTAGCGGTGGAAGCCCCAGCGTCGAGCAAGGCGACGCGTCCGCCAGAGCCGTCCCCCACGCCACGCGCAAGCAAGACGCTGAGCCTCGCTTCGAGTCTTGTTTCGGTACTCGCGGTAGTGTGGCTTGGCGCCGGCGTTGTCTGGGCGGCGGTGCTGGTCGTAGTGACGATCGCCAGCGTTGACGAGGCCGCCACCTTCGTCGTTGCCTTCGGCGTCATCGGCTATGTGCTGCTGGTCGCAGTGGCGGGGGCTGCGGGCATTTACTTGTGCGGGCAGCTTCTGCGGATGATCGTGCTGATCGAGCAGAACACACGCCAGGCGGCCGACGCGTGCCGGGCGATGCAGGAGGGCCAGCCGGCGGCCGGCACGCCACTAGAAGCGGGCGGCCCGCCGCCGTAGACTTACCGCACGCGGGAGCATAAACCCACGCGCCGGAGTGGCGGAATTGGCAGACGCGATGGATTCAAAATCCATTGGGGGCAACCCCGTGAGGGTTCGAGTCCCTCCTCCGGTACTTTCACCTCGCCACGCGATGGGCTGCCGAGTTTGCCGCGGCGGTTAGACGCCAGCGTTGTTCTCGTGGCCGGCTAACCGGCGGCCTTGTTAGCCGGCGGCCCTGCGGCGTTGGCTTTGCCACACGCGGCGGCCAGGGCCGCTTCGATGGTCAGCGTGCCCTCGTACAACGCGCGCCCGATGATGCAGGCGGCCAGGCCCGCGTCCCGCAGCGCCGCAACATCGGCGGCGTTGGCGATGCCGCCCGAGGCCACCACCGGCGTGCCGATCGCCCGCTGCATCTGGCCCATCGCCGCGACGTTCGGGCCGGCCATCATGCCGTCGGTGGCGATGTCGGTGTAAACCACCGCGGCCAGCGGCGCGCCACGGAACTGCTGCGCGAGCTCAATCGCGTCGGTCTCGCTGGTTTCTAACCAGCCGTCGGTCGCCACACGGCCGTCGCGGGCGTCGACGCCCAGCACCAGCCGGCCGGGGTACTCGGCCACCACCTCGGCGAACCACTTGGGGTCCTTCAGGGCCGACGTGCCGACCACCAGCCGATCGATGCCGAAGCCGAGCAATTCGCAAATCGACTGCTCATCGCGGACGCCGCCGCCGAGCTCGACCTGCATGTCGACCGCGTCGACAATCTCTTGCACGGCGGGCAGGTTGACGGGCAGGCCCTCGCGGGCGCCGTCGAGGTCCACCACGTGCAGGTGCCGGGCGCCGGCGGCCGAGAAGCCGCGGGCCACGGCCACGGGGTCGTCGCTGAACACGGTCTCCTGCCGGTAGTCGCCCTGCCGGAGCCGGACGCACTTGCCGCCACGCAGATCGATTGCCGGCCAGACTTGCATCGCCCGCTCACGGGTTGCAGAAAAGGGCTTTGCGCTGCTCGGAAGTCTCGCAAATTCGGCGTCGCCATACAAGCTGCGACCCCCAGCTCGGCACGCTACGGACGTGCAATCGCCGTCACCGGATAAGCCGCGTTGTGCTACGCTTTTTATGGCAAAGGCTGGTAGGGCCAACTCGCGGGGGGACGATGAAGTGGGCGTTGCGGAAAGCACGATTGGCAGCGGCGTTGGCGCCCGCGTTGCTTTTGACCGTTGCGGCGGCTTGCGGTTTTGCCGTCGCCGATGAGCCGCGGGCGATGGTTCGCGGCGTCGCCATCGAACCGGTTGCCGCCGACCCCGACATCGTTACGCCCGTCGGCGTAGCCTTCGACCGGCAAGGCCGGCTGCTGGTTGTCGAGTCGCACACCCACCAGCGGCAGCCCGGGTACCGCGGCCCGCCGGGCGACCGCATCCGCCTGCTTGCCGACACCAACGGCGACGGCCGCCTGTGCAGCCTGCCCAGCAAGGACGGTCGGCCGGGCGACGCGTGGCGGACCTTCGCCGAGGGCTACACCCACGCCCTGAACCTGGCGGTGCACGCCCCCACGGGCGACGTCTACCTGGCGTGCCGCAACACCATCCACCGCCTCCGCGACACCGACGGCGACGGCCGGGCCGACCGCGACGACGTGATCCTGCGTGTCGAGACCGGTGTCGACTACCCGCACAACGGGCTTGGCGGCGTCGCGGTCGGCGACGACGAACTCTACCTCGGCTTCGGCGAGAACTTTGGCGAGCCGTACAAGATCGTCGGCGCCGGCGGCGTGGCGGTAGAGGGCCGCGGCGGCGTGGGCATTGTGTGCCGGGCGGGGCTCGACGGTTCTGGCCTGGAGACGTTCGCCACCGGCTTCTGGAACCCGTTCGGATTGTGCGTTGAGGGTGGGCAGGTCTTTTGCGTCGACAACGACCCCGACGCCAGCCCGCCCTGCCGGCTGATCCATGTGCTGCGTGGCGGCGACTACGGCCACCGCTACGAGTACGGCCGGGCCGGCACGCACCCGCTGCAGGCGTGGGACGGCGAGCTGCCGGGCACGCTGGGCATGATGGCCGGCACGGGCGAGGCGCCCTGCACCGTGCTGCGGCACGGCCCTTCGCTGCTGGTCACCAGCTGGGGCGAGCACCGCCTCGAACGCTACCGCCCCGAGCTGAGCCGCGACGCCCGCAGCTACCGGGCCGACCGCGACACCATCGTGCAGGGCGGCGCCGGCTTCCGGCCGACCGGCATGGCCGCCGGGCCCGACGGCGCCCTGTACTTCGCCGACTGGGTGTCCCGCAGCTACGCCGTGCACGGGCGGGGCCGCATCTGGAGAGTCAGCGGGCTGCCGGGCGGCCACGCATCGTCGTTTCTGCCGACGGGCAATGCCCTGTTCATGCCGCTGGGCGATAGCCAGCGGGGCGCCATCGCCGGGCCGTTGTCGCCCCCGCCGCCGCCCGACGCCGACGCGGCGCCCACGCTGCCCACCCTGCAGGCGAGCCGCTTCGCGGGCGACCCGCCGAACCACCGCCTGTTGCGAAACGCCCTGGCCAGCCCCGACCCAGACATCCGCCTGTATGCCGTGCGGTGGATCGCCGACGAGCACGTTACCGCCCTACGCACCGACGTCGCCGCGCTGCTCGATTGGCAACGCGGCGAGCCGGCGCCGTCGGAGCGGTACTACCTGGCGGTGCTGGCGGCGATGGACTGGCTCGACGGCGACCGCCAGCCCCGGCCGCGGGGCGTGGCCGACCGG
>JBCCQL010000010.1:0-19744 GCA_039024355.1 Planctomycetota bacterium | reverse complement strand
CCCGACGCAGGCACGGCGGAGCCGGGCAGCGAGCTGTCGCTAACCAGCGACGGTGACCGGCAGATGCTCGACGAGTGGTTCGGAACGCTGAGTCAACGGTGGGGCAAAGCCCGTGAGACGGCCGTGTCGCCCGCGTCGATGAGCATCGCCACGCACGCCGGCGGCGATAGCCCAGAGCTGATTGCCGCCGGCGAGGCGCTCTTCCACGACGTGCAGCGGGCCAACTGCGTAAAGTGCCACGGCCCGGCCGGCACGGGCGGCGTGCCGCTGCGAGACATGGACGACTGGAACAAACGCCGGCAGGGCTTCGTCGATGCGACCGAGCTGCTGGCCGCGGCGGCAGAGACCCGGCGGGCGGCGGCCCAGAGCGCTCCGCCGGCGTACCGCCAGCAGTCGTTCGCCCAGCTCCGGCCGCTCGAGCAGCAGGTCGATGAGCGACGCGGCGTCGCGGCCGCCTTCTTGCCGCCGGTGACGGCCCGGCCGCGGAGGATCGCCGGCGGCGTGCTCCGCGGGGGGGGCGACCGGCTGGCCGTCGCCATCCACGAAGGCATCGCCGGCACGCCCATGCCGGGCATCGGGGCGACCAGCAGCCCACAGGATGTTGCAGCGCTTGCCGCTTACGTGCGGTTCTTGTTGCAGCGTGACCAGAGCGAGGGGGCGTTATGAGCGTGGCGGCCGGCAACCCGGAAGTACAGCGGGCGGCGGCGTCGGCCTGGCCGAACCGCTTCGCGTGGCTGCTCTGCGGCATGACCTTCCCGCTGTTGTGCGTGGGCCAGCTAATCACCACCACCGACGCCGGCATGGCCGTGCCGGACTGGCCCGGCACCTACGGCTACAACATGTTCCTGTACCCGGCCGAGACCTGGCTGTTCGGCCCGTGGGACCTGTTCATCGAGCACGGCCATCGGCTGCTGGCCTCGGTGGTGGGGATGGTCACTATCGCGCTCGTGGCGGTGGTCTGGTGGTGCGACCGCCGGTGGTGGATGCGGACGCTCGCGGTCGCTGCCTTGCTGCTGGTCATCCTGCAAGGCGTGCTGGGGGGCATGCGGGTGCTGGCCAACGAGCGGCTCATCGCCATGGCGCACGGTTCGACGGGACCGCTCTTCTTCGCCCTGACGTGTGGGCTGGTGGTGCTCACTGCTCGCCAGGCGACTACGGACAGGCCGTCAGCCGGCGGGCGGGTCGACCTGCCGCTGGCGCGTCTGGCGACGGTTACAGCCGTGCTGGCGTACCTGCAGCTGATCCTCGGCGCGTCGCTGCGGCATATTGACGCGTCGGTCGGCCCGTGGAGTTTTGCCACGCTCGTAAAATTCCATCTGGGCATGGCGGGCGTCGTGGCGGCACATGCCCTGTGGCTGGCATGGCGGAGCCTCCGCAGCACGCCGGCCCTCCGCAGGCTTGGGGGCTTGGTTGGCGTCGCTGTCGTGGGGCAGGTGACGCTGGGCTTCGCGACCTGGCTGGCCAAGTACGGGTCGCCCCGGTGGGCGTCTGATCTGCTGCCGGCTACGATACAGCCAATCACCGCAGCCGGTTGGAACCAGACAAACACGGTTACCGGCCACTCGGCGCTCGGCTCGCTGCTGCTAGGTTTACTGACCGCCGCGGCGGTGGCGGCGTGGCGTGCCCGGCAGGCAGCGGCCGGCAGCCATGCGGCTGTTGTATGCGTCGCCACGCCGCCCACCGGAGTACCAGCTTCGTAGCCGGTTCCGATGTTGCGGCTGCCGCGGCCGAAGAATCACCGAGCGGCCGAACACCGCCGGCGATTCCCCGCCGACCCCTTCCGACAACGACCGTAACTCCCGACAACGCCCACAGAGCGGCCAGGCCGAATGAGCACCGGCGCCACGACACTCTCGGCCCCCTCGGCCTCGGCGCCCGCCGTCGCGGCGACACGTTCCCGTCTGGCGGACTACGTCGAGCTAGCCAAGCCGCGTATCACCATCCTCGAGCTCGTGACGGTGGTCGCGGCGATGCGGCTGGCCGTCGCCGCCGGTGGCGTGGCCTGGGAGTGGGGCAGCGTCGTGGCGATGCTTGTCGGCACGACACTGCTGGCAGCCAGCGCGAACGCGTTGAACCAAGTGCTCGAAGCCCGCTTCGACGCCCTGATGACCCGCACCGCTAACCGGCCGCTGCCCGCCGGGCGGATGAGCCGCTTAGAAGCCGCTGTGTTTGGCACGGCGTCCGTTGCGATTGGCGTCACGCTGCTGGCCGTGGGCGTCAACGGGTTGACCGCCGCCATCGGCCTAACCAGCTGGCTGCTGTACGTTGGCGCCTACACGCCGATGAAGCGGGTAACGACCTGGAACACGTTCGTCGGCGCCGTCAGCGGCGCGCTGCCGATTGTCATGGGCTGGACAGCCGGCGGCGGCGGGCTCGACCCGCGCGTTGCCCTCGGGTTGTTCTTGGTGCTGTTTTTGTGGCAGTACCCGCACTTCATGGCCATCGCCTGGCTGTGCCGAGAAGACTACGCCCGCGCCGGCTACAAGATGACAACCGTCGTGGAGCCGACCGGCCGCCGCGCGGCGACGCTCGCTGTGGCCGGCGCCGTGCTGCTGGCGCCCGCTTCTTTGCTGCCGGCGATGGGGCTCGGTGGCTCGCCCGTGTACGCGTCGGTGGTGGTTGTGCTGGCGGTGCTGCAGTTTGCGGTTGCCGCCATGTTCTACCGCCGGCGAGACGACCGCTCCGCCCGCCGGCTGCTGCGGGCTAGCCTCCTGTATCTGCCGGCGTGGATGCTGACGCTCTCGCTGTGCCTCCCGTAAACAGCACGGGACGCACGCCCCGGCCACCAGCACTCCGCAGCTCCTCAACCAGAACCCAAAACGCATCGATTCAGCACAGCCCACGCCGCAAGGCGTGGGCCCCGCCCTCGCGGGCGGGGCTGAGCACCGCGTAGACCCGCGTCGCACCTACCGCACGCAAAGCTCCTCGGTTCGACGTCCATGCCCGCCGTCACGCTCCGCGATATCGCCTACCGCTACGGGGACCGCGAGGCGATCCGCGGGCTTTCGCTCGATGTCGAGGCGGGGGAGTCGTTCGCTCTGCTGGGCCCCAACGGCAGCGGCAAGACGACGCTCTTCCCACTGCTGTCGACGCTCGCCCCCAAGCAGCGGGGCGAGGCGGCGGTTTTTTGCGCTGATCTGCGGACGCAGGCCGACGCGGTGCGGGCCGTGCTGGGCGTCGTGTTCCAGGCGCCCAGCCTCGACAAGCGGCTCTCGGTCGCCGAGAACCTGCTGTGCCACGGCCGGCTGTACGGCCTGGGCGGCGCCGACCTGCGCTCGCGTGTCACGGAGATGCTCGGCCGCCTCGGCCTGGGCGACCGGGCGGGCGAGGCCGTCGAGACGCTCTCCGGCGGCCTGCGGCGGCGGGTCGAACTGGCCAAGGGCCTGCTGCACCGCCCGCGGCTGCTGGTCTTGGACGAGCCCTCCACCGGGCTCGACCCCGCGGCCCGCAGCGACTTGTGGCGGTACCTGCAGCAGGTGCAGCAGGAGCAGGGCGTGACGGTCATCGCCACGACGCACATCCTGGAAGAGGCAGAGCGGGCCGACCGCATCGCCATCATGCACGAGGGCCGGCTGGCGGCGCTCGACACTCCGGCGAACCTGCAAGCCTCGGTCGGCGGCGACGCCATCACCATCCGCACGGCAGACCCGGCAGGGATGGTGGCCGACATCAACGCCCGCTGGCCCGGCGCCGACGCCGCTATGGTAGACGGCGCGGTCCGCCTGGAGCAGGAGAACGGCGCCGAGTGGGCGCCGCGGCTCTTCGCGGAGTTCAACGGCCGCATCGACGAGCTGACCATCGGCAAGCCAACGCTCGAAGACGTCTTTATCGCCCGGACGGGGCACCGGTTCTTTGGTTCCCAACCCGAGGGGGCCGCGTAGCCGCGGGCATCAGCGATGAGCACCAACGCGGGCGTAGCGGCCGACGACGCGGAGAGAGTTGCGGACAAAGCTGCGCAACCGAGCGGCGTTGCCTCTTCGCAGCCGCACCGCGGCACGGCCGTTCCCGCCGCGCCTGTGATTGCGACGCTCGCCTGGCGAGAGCTGGCCCGGTTCTTCCGCCAGCGGAACCGGGTGATCGGCGCGTTCGTGCAGCCGGTCTTGTTCTGGCTGCTGTTCAGCAGCGCGCTGGGCGTAGAGGGCGCCGCCGGCTACACGCGGTTCTTCCCCGGCACGCTGGCGATGATCATCCTGTTCACCGCCATCTTCGCCACGATCTCGATCATCGAGGACCGCAACGAGGGCTTCCTGCAGGGCGTCCTGGTCGCGCCGATCCCGCGTTGGGCGATGGTGCTGGGCAAGGTGGTGGGCGGGGCTTCGATCGCCATGATCCAGGCCGGCGTCTTCCTGGTGCTGGGCTGGGTGACGCTGGCCGACGTGGCGCCGACGCCGCTGGGCGCCGCTGCGGCGGTGCTGCTGTCGGCCTGCCTGGCGGTGGCGCTGACCGGCCTGGGCTTCTTGATCGCGTGGCGGATGGACTCGACGCAGGGCTTCCACGCCATCATGAGCGTCTTCCTGCTGCCGATGTGGTTCTTGTCTACCGCGTTCTTCCCGCAAGAGTCTGGTGGCGTCGTCGGCGCGGTGGTGCACGCCAACCCGCTCAGCTTCGCCGTGGCCGGCCTGCGGCACAACCTGCAGCCCGGCGACGCCGTGGCCGGCCTGCCGCCCTACGCCGCGTGCTGGGCGGTCACCCTCGCCTTTGCCGCCATGATGCTCGCCGCGTGCTGGTGGATCGCCGGCACACGCAGCCGGGGCGACTTCGTCTCGTGACCAGCGGGGTTGTTGGCTCTTGGCCGTTGGTCGTTGGCCATAGCCGGCAGTAGGCGAAACGAATCCACCAAGCTGAGACCGAGAAATGTACACGCTCCTCGCCGACGCGCACCCGATCGTCCACGTCAACGCCGGGCTCAACACCTTGGCCACCATCCTGCTGGTCGTCGGCGGGGTGCTGATCAAGCTGCGTAAGGAGCGTGCCCACCAGAAGGCGATGGCCGCCGCGTTGGTCGTCTCCGCGGCGTTCCTGGCGTGCTACCTGTACTACCATTTTGTGGTGGCCCTGACGGTGCCCTTCACGCACGACGGGCCGGTGCGTTACGTCTACTACGCCATCTTGGTGACGCACGTGCTGCTGGCCATGACGGTGCCGTTCTTCGCCTTCGCCGCGGCGTACTTCGGCTGGCGGGCACTCAACGGCCCGGCGGAGGACTCGGCCCGCGTCCGGGCCCGGCACCGCGCGGTCGTCCGCTTCGGCTACCCCATCTGGCTGTACGTGTCGGTGACCGGCGTGGTGGTCTACGCCATGCTCTACCACCTGTGGCCGTCGGACGCCATCTGACACGTGCCAGCTGGCGAGAAAGTGGCGAGTGCCGGCGGGCGGGAAAGGCCCCTGCGTTGCGGGCGCCGACGGTGCGTCCCCACGCGCCGCTTTTGTCAGCTCCTGACCCGGGCGGTACACTTGTCGCTGCCGGCCCGTGGGCGAGCCCTCCGGCGGCCATCCCGCGAATCCCGCCCGAGTCCTCAGGCATGCCGCCACCCCACCCGCCACGGCTCGGCAAGGCAGGCCGCCGGCTGCGGTGGGCTTTCGTTCCGCTGCTGCTTGCCGCCCCCGCGGCAGTGCCTGTGCAGGGCGTCCTGGGCCAGCCGGCTGTTGGTCTGGCGCCGGTGGGCGAACCGGGCGGCGTGGCCGCCGCGCAGGCGTTTGAGCTACGCAGCCCGCCCAGCCGCGTCCGCCGGAAGCTGACGCAGATCGACGCGATGCTGGCGTCTGCCCGTGGCGACTCCGGGCCCGGCGATCAAGCAGCCGATCCGGCGGGCGGTGAAGCCGGCGACGCCGAAGAGGCCCCGCCGCTGGTCGAGGCGGTCGAGCTGATCGAGGCCGTGCTGGCGGACCCGGCCGCTGCGGAGTGCTTGGTGGAAGCGTCGCCGGGCCGCTTTGTGTTGCTGGCCGACGCCTGCCACCAGCGGCTAGCGGGCCTGCCGCCCGAGGGGCTCCGGCTGTACCGGGACCGGGTCGACCCGGCGGCGGAGCGGCTGTACCAACAGGGCCGCCGCAACCGCGACGCCGCGGCCCTGCGGCGGGTGGTGGCCGAGATGTTCTGCAGCAGCCGGGGTGACGACGCGCTGGCCCTGCTCGGAGAACTCGCGCTGGAGCGTGGCTGCGTGGCCGACGCACGCCGCTGCTGGCGGCGTATCAGCCCGCGGCTGTCGGCGCCGGGCGGGGTGCCGCTGGCGTGGGCTTTGCGCGGCGTCGACCTGGCCGAGCACGGCGCCGCCATCGCCGCGGCCATCCGGCAGGCGCCGCCGGCCCAGGGTCTGCTGAGCTACCCGGACACCGACCTGCCGCCGGCGGGTTTGCTCGCCCGCATGGTGGTGGCGTCGCTGCGAGAGGGAGACACCGCCCGAGCCGCGGCAGAATTGGCCGTGCTTCAGCTGCTCTACCCAGGCGCGGCGGGCGTCGTCGCCGGCGGCAGCGGGCCGCTCGCCGAGCAGCTGGAAGCGCTGCTCGCCGCCGCCCGCGACGCAGGCGACATGGCGGCGGTCGCGCCGCCAACCGGCGTGGGCCGCCTTGCTGGGCGGATATGGGACCGGCCCAGGCCGCTGCCCCAGCGGCCCACCATCCGCTACAAGACCGACATCTTCGGCGGCCGCCGGCGGATGGTGCGCGTCGACCGGCTCGAGCCGCCGCAGGTCGAGCCCAGCGTTTGCGGCGGCGCCATCGTCTTCCGCCAGGCCGACGGGCTGCTGGCCGTGAGCCTGTCTACAGGCGAACCGGTGATCGCCCGCGGCGGGCGGATCTACGCGCCCGAGCCCGACAGGCCCAACCCCATCCGCACGCTTCGCGACCGCGCGCGGGCCGGCCCCCGCGTGGCCAACGGCTTCGCCCGCGCGCTGCGCAAGGGCCTGCCGACCGAAGGGCTGACGGTCGATGGCAATCGGGTTTACGCCCGCGTCGTCTCTCTCGAAGACCGCGGGCCAAGCGGCGTGCGGATCGTCGGCTTCGACCTCGCGCGCGAAGGGCTGACGTGCCTCGACCTAGAGCAGCCGGACGATGCGTGGTCGTTCGCCGGGCCGCCGTCGCTGGCCGGGCCGCGGCTGTTTGTCGCGATGCTGGCCGAGGACGTCCGCCCACGCGTCGCGGTGGCCTGCTTCTCCGTGGCGACCGGCAGGCGGCTGTGGCAGACCGAGATCGGCAGCGGCGCGGCGCCGGCCAACCCGCTTGTGCCCAGCGCCGCCGAGATGCGGCTCACGCTCTCCGGCGAAGGCGTCTACCTCAACACCAACCTGGGGGCGATCGCCGCGTTTGACGCCTTCGACGGGCGTGTCCGCTGGGTAGCCACCTGCCGGCCGATGCCCGCCGCAGCGCCCCTGAACGCAGGCGAGCCCATCGATTCGCTGCCCGGCGCCGGATGCATCGTCCGGCGGGGCGTGGTTTACGCCGCCCCGCGTGGCGCCCGGAAGGTGCTGGCCATCGACGCCGCCACCGGCCAGACGCTGTGGGATGTCCCCCAGCCCGCCAAAGGGGGCCAGCTGCTAGGCGTGGCCGATGCTGTCGAGGCGTCATCGCCGGCTGCCGCCACGCAAAACAATCGCGGGGACCGGTCCGAGCGCCCCGCGCGCTCGGGCGGCGTCGTCGTGCTGGGCGGGCGGCAGCTCGCCGGCCTTAACGCCGCGGACGGCACGCTCCGCTACCTGTGGCCGGACAGCCCGAAGGCCGGCATCCGTGGCATGGGCCGCGGCTGCGTGGCGGGCGGCGAGGTCTTCTGGCCTAGCCGCAGTCGCGTGTTTGTGTTGGGCGCCGCGACCGGCGCGCCGACGCGGCCGCCGATTGACGTCTCGGACCTGGGCGGCACGGGCGTGAACGTCTGCCCGGCGCCGGGTCTGCTGCCGGCGCCGGGTCTGCTGACGGAGCCGGGCCTGCTGATTGTCACCGGCGCCAAGGGCATGACGGTCTTGGGCCCGGTGAGCCGCGAGCGCCCGCCCGCCGGGCCGGGGCTTTCTTCTGTGCCGCCCGCCGGCCGAGCGCTCGCCGCCGCGAAGAGCCCGTGACGGCGCCCGCCGACGCTTTTCCAACCCACGCCAACCATTACGCCACCACACCACCACACAAACACGCCGCCTCACCCGCATGCAAGAATCCGACCTCGAAGCCATCCAACGCCTGGGCGACGCCCGGCAACGCCTGACCACCGAGCTGGGCAAGGTGATCGTCGGCCAGCAGCAGGTGGTCGAGCAACTGCTCATCGCCCTGTTCGCCCGCGGCCACTGCCTGCTGGTGGGCGTGCCCGGCCTGGCAAAGACGCTGCTCATCCGGTCGCTGAGCGACGCCCTCGACCTCGGCTTCAACCGCGTGCAGTTCACGCCCGACCTGATGCCGTCGGACATCACGGGCACGGAGCTGATGCAGGAGGACAAAGCGACCGGCACGCGGGCGTTCCGGTTCGTGCCGGGGCCGCTGTTCGCCAACATCGTGCTGGCCGACGAGATCAACCGCACGCCGCCAAAGACGCAGGCCGCCCTGCTCGAGGCGATGCAGGAGAAGCAGGTCACGGTCGGCGGTGAGCGGCGGCCGCTGCCGGACCCGTTCTTTGTGCTCGCCACGCAGAACCCAATCGAGCAGGAGGGCACCTACCCGCTGCCCGAGGCGCAGCTCGACCGGTTTATGTTCATGGTTGAGGTCGACTACCCGACCGCCGACGAGGAGCTGCAGATCGTCAAGGCGACCACCGCCGACACCCAGGCCAGCATCACCGCCACGCTCACCGCCGACGAGATCCAGGCGATGAGCCACCTGGTCCGCCGCGTGCCGATCGCCGACCACCTGGCGAAGTACGCCATCGAGCTGGTCCGGCAAACGCGCGTCCGCAAGGAGGAAGTGCCCGAGATGGTTTCGCAGTACGTCAGCTGGGGCGCCGGCCCGCGGGCCAGCCAGTTCTTGGTGCTGGCCGGCAAAGCCCGGGCCGCCCTCGCCGGCCGCCACTGCGTCGAGGCGGAAGACCTGCGCGCCGTCGCCAAGCCGGTGCTCCGCCACCGCATCGTCACCAACTTCAACGCCGAAGCCGACGGCGTCACGGCCGACGACGTGATCGCCGCGCTGGTAGAGAAGACGGCGATCGAAGCGGCGGCTTGAATCGATTTAATCGCAGAGGACGCGGAGGACGCGGAGAGCTGAAGAGATGGGATTTTGGGAGACGCTAGGAGTCGCCACGATTACCGCCATGCTTGCGTGGGTCGGTTTTGCGGTGAATGCTCATTTGCTAAGGCAAGCCGAGAAAGACAAGGCTTTGCAAGCGGAGAAGCGAGCGACCTACAAGCGACTGATGGAAACGCTGTTTAATGCGCTGTCAATTGCAAAAGCTATTGACAAGCAGGAAGTCATTAAGGACCTGGAGCTAGAATTTTCGGTACTGATAAGAGAGATGACTGTTTACGCTTCCGACGATGTTTTTAAAAAGTGGATTCAGTTTAAAACCGTCGGAAAAGACCCCGCTCCGGAGGAATTATTAGCGATCGTTGGCTCATTGATACTTAGCGTGCGACGTGATCTGGGGCATGATTCGGTTGGTGTTACGACACGCGACGTCTTAGCAACGTTCGTTAATGACATTGAATCGGTCAATCTGCCGAGTGTTGATCAATAGCGATCGTTTCTCCGCGTCCTCTGCGACCTCCGCGGCTAATCAAAGCCCGAAATGCCAAAGCTCCTCGACCCGCCGACGCTCGCCAAGCTCAAGGGCTTGCGGCTGCGCGCTCGGCACATTGTTGAGGGGTACGTTGCGGGGCTGCACCGCAGCCCGTTCCAGGGCTTCTCGGTCGAGTTCGCCGAGCATCGGGAGTACGCGCCCGGCGACGACCTGAAACACGTCGACTGGAAGGTGCTGGGCAAGACCGACCGGGTGTACCTGAAGCAGTACGAAGAAGAGACCAACCTGATTGGCTACCTGGTGCTCGATGTTTCCGAGAGCATGGCTTATGGAGGGGCGGGGGATGAGGGGCGAGGGATGAGGGACGCTCAGGCGGCTCTTTCTAAGCTGGAGTACGCCCAGACGGCGGCGGCCGCCCTGGCGTACCTCATCCTGCAGCAGCAGGACAGCATCGGGCTGGCGACGTTTGACCGCGAGGTGCGGCGTGTCGTCCGTCCCAGCGCCAGCGCGTCGACGCTGGGCCAGCTGATCCGCGTGATGGAAGAATCGACGGGGGCCGAGAAGACCTCCACAGGGCCGATCTTCCACGACCTCGCGGAGCGTTTCACGCGGCGGGGCGTCGTGGTGATCCTCAGCGACCTGTTCGACGACCCCGAGCCGATGCTCGCCGGCCTCAAACACTTCCGCAGCCGGCGGCACGACGTGGTGGTGATGCACGTCATGGACCCGGCGGAGATCGATTTCGACTTCCAGCAGCCGACGCTGTTCAAGGGCCTCGAGGCGATGGGCGACCTGCTGGTCGAGCCCGCCCGCCTGCGGCAGGCTTACAAGGCCGAGATCGACGCGTTCCTCAAGCAGGTCGCCACCGGCTGCCGAGCCCAGGGCGCCGACTACCTGCTGCTGCGCACCGACCAGCCGATGGACGCGGTGCTGAGCCGATGGCTGGCCCACCGGCAGAGGCGTGTCAGGTAAGGAGATGATGGGGATGACGTTGGGGGATAGTGGGGATGGTCGCTCGATGCGGCTTGAGCTGATCGAGCAGAGAAGATGCGTTCAGGTTTCTGATTGGACACGAGCGTTGGACGCACAGGAGAAGTTGTTATCCCCCCTATCTCCCATCGAATGATGCTCGACGTCGCCAGAGCTTAAACCAACCACTGCGTTCCACCCGTTGTCCAACCCACCCCCCCATCTCCTCGCTTTTGGCTTCCTCAACGCCGCCATCCTCGGCTGGCTGGCGGCGGCGGCCGCGCCGATCTTGATCCACCTGTGGATGAAGCGTGTCCGCCGGGAGACGCCGTGGGCGGCGGTGCGGTTCTTGCAGGCGGCGATCAAGCGGCACTCGCGGCGGCTGCGGCTGCAGGAGTGGCTGCTGCTGGCCGTCCGCACGGCGATAATCCTGCTGGTGGTGCTGGCCGCGTCGAAGCCGGTGCTCGACACGCTCGGCGGGCTGCTGGGCCCCGGGGTGCGGACGCACCGCGTGCTGGTGATTGACGCGTCGATGTCGATGCAACGACGGACGGCCGACGACCGATCGGTGCTGGCCGAGGCGAAGCGGCTGGCGGCCGAGCTGGTAGAGCAATCGGGGCCGGGCGACTCGCTCTCGCTGCTGGTGATGGCCGACCCGCCCTCAGCGCCCATCGGCCCGCCGACAACCGACGCCGGCGCCGTCCGCCGCGCCATCACAGCGGTCGAGCCGACCGACGCCGCAACGGACCTCCCCCGGACGCTCGCGCAGGCGGCGTCGGTCATCAAGGCGGCCGCCGCGTCGGGCCCTGCCGTCGACCGCCGCGAGGTGGTCTTCTTCTCCGACCTCTCCGTGGGCAGCTGGGGCGGCTTGGCCGCCGTGGCGGAACGATCCGACCCGGCGGCCGACCCGGCGGCCGACCCGGCGGCTGCTCCGGGCTTGGAAAGCGGGCCGCGTCCAGCGACGGACAGCGGCCCCGCGTTGGCCGATCTGGCCGAGCTGGCGTCCCTTTCGGTTGTCGACGTCAGCAAGCCGGGCGCGGGCAACACGGCGGTGCTGTCGCTCCGCATCGACTCGGGCGTGGCTACGCTGCGTGAGGCGTTGGTAGTGCGGGGCACGGTCGGCGTCTTCGGCGCGGCTGCCGAGGCGCGGAGCACGCGGGTGGAGCTGACGGTCGACGGCCTGGCGGTCGCCGGCCGCGAGGTCGAACTCTCGCCGGGCAAGCCCACGCAGGTAGAGTTCCGCCACAAGCTACGCCGGCCGGGCTGGCGGAGGCTGGCGCTGCGGCTGCCGGACGACGGCCTGGCCGCCGACAACACCCGCCGCTTGGCCGTGCGGGCGCGGCCGTTTGTCAGCGTGCTGTGCGTCGAGGGCGCCCGCGGCGCGGCCCGCTACGTTTCGAGCGCGATGAACCCGGCGGCCTCACCCGACGCACCGATCCAAACACGGACGATCTCCGACACCGAGCTGCCGGCCACCGACCTCTCGGAGTACGACACCGTGGTGCTGTGCAACGTCGCGGAGTTCAGCCCACGCGAGGCGGGGCGGCTAGAAGCGTACGCCCGGCGGGGCGGCGGGCTGGCCGTCTTCTTGGGCGACCGCGTGCGTGCCGGGCGGTACAACGCGGCGATCGCCGCCGGCGCCCCACGGGGCGCGTCTCCCTTCCGCCTGGTCGCTCAGGGCAAGGCGTCGCCGCTGCTGCCTGTGGTGCTGGGCGAAGCCGTCAGCAGCTCTGGTGGCGGCGTCGACCCGCTGGGCTACCGCCACCCGATTGTCGCCCCGTTCCGCGGGCGCGAGCGGGCGGGGCTGCTGACCACGCCGGTCAACCGGTACGTGAAGCTCACGCCGCGGCCGGGCGCTTCGGGGGTGCAGGCGGTGATCGCCACGCAGGGGGGCGACCCGCTGATGATGGCCGCGCCGCTCGGGCGGGGCAGGGTGGTGGTGGTGGCGACGGCGGCGTCGCTCGCTTCGGTCGACCCGGCGACCGGCCGGCCGTGGACCGCCATGCCGGCGTGGCCCAGCTTCGTGCCGATCGTGCGAGAGATGGTGCGTTACACCTCCGGCGCCGCCACCGGGGGTGAGCCGCCCACCGTAGGCCAACCGATAGCCGGTGCCGTGCCTCCGGGGGCCGGACGCATGGCGGGCCCGCTGGCGGTGACGCGGCCCGACGACCTGACGGAGCCGCTCGCCCTGCCGCCGGGCGGTTCTGGTTGGCGGTACCAGCGGACCGACGCCGCCGGCTTCTACCGCATCGCCGGGGCCGATGACGAGCCCGCCGCCGCAGAGGATCCGGACCCCGCGGGGGCCGCGGCAGAAACCGTGGTGGCCGTCAACACGCCCCCGCAGGAGAGCGACATCGCCCGCGTGCAGCCCGGCGACCTGCCGGCCGAGCTCTCGGTCCGCCGCGTCGCGTGGCAAGGCGCCGCCGGCGGGCCGACGCTGGCGGCGCCCGTCGGCGTGCACCACGCGTTGCTGCTGGCCGCCCTGGGGCTGGTGCTGCTCGATACGGCCCTCGCCTGCTGGTTCGGGAGGGGCAAGCCGTGACCGGATTGCTGGCCCAGGCCGTCACCAACTTGCCCAACGCCGAAGCCGCCGCCGCAGCACCGGACACGGCCTGGCGGCTAGAGACGTCCTGGCGGTACGCTCCGTGGCTGACGGTTGTGGCGGTCGCCGCCATGGCGGGCGTAGTCGCTTGGTGCTACGCGAAGGAGCTCTCGCCGGCCGGCCGCGGGTACCGGCTGCTGCTCGGCGGGCTCCGCCTAACGACCATCGCCCTGCTGCTGGCCATGCTCAGCGAGATGCTGCTGGCGGGCACACGATCCGGGCGGCCGCGGTTTGCGGTGCTGATCGACAACTCGGCCAGCATGGGCGTCGAGCACACGGCCGAACTGCCGGGCGCCCCGCCGCGTTTGCAGCGGGCCAACGAGGCCGGCGCCACGCGTCTGGCGATGGCGCAGGCGGCGCTGGCCGAGGACGCCGCCGGCGTGCTGCCGCGCCTGGCCAAGGGCTACGACGTGCGGCTGTACTCGGTGAGCGACCGCCTCCGCCCGCTGGATGCGGCCGCCGGTACGGAGCCGGCAACGCAGGGATCCGCAGACGCGGGCGCGGCCGACGTAATTTCCGCCGATCCGGTCGCCGGCGTGGCGGTGGATGCGTCGGCCACCGGCACGCAGCTGGGCGATGCACTGGCCGCCCTGCTGGGCGACGCAACGGGCCCGCCGCAGGGCGTGCTGCTGCTGACCGACGGGCGGGTGACGCGGGGCGGTTCGCTCGGCACCGCCGCCGAAACGGCCCGCCGCGTGGCGACGCCGCTCTACCTGGTAGGGGTGGGCAGCGACCGGTCGCCGCCCGACGTCGAGCTGGCCGACCTGCTGGCCGAGGACGTGGTGTTCGTCGACGACCTGGCGAGCTTCCGCGCGACGCTCCGCACGACGGCTGCCGTCACCGAGCCGGTCCGCGTGACGCTCCGCTTGGCCGAGCGGGATGCTACGGGCAGCGGGGCAGGCGGAGGCGGGGAGGAAGACCGCGGTGCGGCGCCCACGGGCGGGCCGGTGCTGGCCGAGCAAATCCTTCAGCCGCCCGCCGGCGGGGGCGCCACGCCCGTGCAGCTGATCCACCGCCCCGAGCGGCCCGGCGAGTACCGCTACGTGCTCACCGCGTCGCCGGCGGAGGGCGAACGCGACACCGCCAACAACGCCTTGCGGCACACGCTGCAGGTGCGGGACCAGACCATCAAGGTGCTGCTGGCCTCAGGCGCCCCCACCTACGAGTTCCGCTACCTCAAGCAGCTGCTCGAGCGGGACTCGACGGTCGAGCTGGCCAGCTTCCTGCAAGAGGCCGACGAGCAGTACGCCTCGGCGGACCCGTCGGCGGTCAGCCGGCTGCCGCTGCGGCGCCGCGAGCTGGACGCCTACGACGCAGTGGTGCTGATCGACCTCGACCCGTCGCTCGCGCCGCGGACGTTCTGGCCGGCCTTGCGGTGGCTCGTGGGCGAGCGGGGCGGCGGCCTCGCCCTGGTCGCCGGCCCGCGTTACCTGCCCGCCGCGTACGGCGGGTTGAGCGACTTCGCGGCGCTCTACCCGGCGGAGCTTTCGGGCCCGGGCGTCGGGTCGGCGACGGTCGGCCGGGGCTTCTTGCTGAAGCCCACGCCGCTGGGCTTCCGCAGCTCTGCGATGCAGCTGGCCGACACGGCCGACCAGACCGAGCGGGCGTGGCGCCGGCTGCCGCCGCTGTACTGGTGGACGCGGCTGGGCGGGCTGAAGCCCGCCGCGCAGGTCTTGGCGACCCACCCCTTCGCCACGCTGGGCGAGGGGGCCGACCAGCGGCCCGCGCCGCTGATCGTCTCGCAGTTTTACGGCGCGGGCCGCGTGGTGCTGCACGGCGTCGACTCGACGTACCGCTGGCGGCGCCAAACCGGCGACGTGTACTTCGCCCGCTACTGGGTGCAGCTGCTGCGGTCGCTCGCGCGGGGGCGCCTTGCCGAAGGCGGCGACGGGGCCCGGCTGACCGTGGATCGAAAACGGTACGAGCCCGGCGAGGCGGTCCGCCTTCGCCTACGCGTTGCAACACCGGCCGGCGGCGGCACCGCGGCGGGCGTTGCCGTGCTGCTGCAGCCCGAGTCCGGGCCGCAGCGGCGTGTAGCGCTTGCGCCCGCCGCAGAGCAGGGCGGCGTCTACGAGGCGACGCTCGACCGCCTGCCCGTGGGCGCCTACCGCGTGCTGCCGGCCGACGCGGCGTCGGGCGGCGGGGGCGTCGCCGCCCGGTTTGAGGTGGTTGCGCCGCCCGGTGAATTCGCGGAGCTGGCCGTCGACACGCCGGCCATGCGTGCCGCCGCCCAGCGGTCGCGTGGCCGCTACACGCCGCTGCAGGATATCGACCGGCTGATCGACTCGCTGCCGGCGGCCCGGCGTGTGCCCATCGAGTCGCTCCCCCCCGTCGAGCTATGGAACCGCTGGTGGATGCTCGCGGGCGTCTGCGGGTGCCTGACCTGCGAATGGGTCTTACGCAAGCGGCGGGCGATGCTGTAGCCGGCGGGGCGCCACGCCACGCGATGCGGTAGACTCGAAGAGGATACAACGCGAGGCGCCGGCGCCCGGCGCCGGCAGCAAGGCTTGGAGCTTCAACGTGGCGCCCTCAGTTACCCAGCGGATCGACAGGCTCGCCCGCCGAATGCGCCGCAACCGCTGGCTGGCCGCCGCCGGTTGGGTGGCCGCGGCCGTGCTGGGCGTGGCGGCCGTGCTAATGCTGGCCGACTACGGCTTCCGCTCGGCCGACGCCGGCCTCCGCTGGCTGTCGACCGGCGCCCTGATCGCCGCGGCCGCGCTGGCCGTGCGGGTGTGGGCCGCCCCCGTGTGGCGCCGGCCCGTGACGCACCATTCGGTCGCCCAGTCGGTGCAGCAGCGGTTCCCCGAGCTCGGCAGCCGGCTGGCCAGCGCGATCGAGTTCCAGCAGCAGCCCACCGACGACCCGCAGGCCGGCTCCGCGCAGCTTCGGCGGGCTGTCGTCGTGGCGGCCACCGGCGAAGTGGACCGCCTCGACCTCGACCAGGTGATCGACCCGCGGCCGGTCCGGCGGGCCGCGGCGGCGGCGGCGGGCGTTGTGGCGCTGCTGGGCGTGTTCGCGGTGGCGGACTCCGCCGGGTTGGCGGTCGCGGCGAGCCGGCTGGCGGCGCCGTGGAGCGGTGTCGACTGGCCACGCCGCCACCGCCTGGTGGTGCTCGACGCCCCCGAGCGTCTTGCACGCGGCCAGGCGTTCGAGGCCACCGTGATCGACAAGAACGGCGTGCTGCCCGACGACCTGCGGGTTGTCTACCGCACGCGTGTCGGCGGGGCCGATCGGCTAGACGAGCAGCCGCTGCCGGTCGCCGGCGCCGAGGGCGTCGTGCGGCGAGAGAACCTGCGGCGGTCGTTCGCCTTCCGCGTCGTCGGGGGCGACGACACCGCCATGCCCTGGGCCGAGGTGCAGGTGATCGACCCGCCGGCAATCGCCAACGTCCGCGTCACCGTGACGCCGCCCGCCTATACCGGGGCCCCCACGTCCGACGCCGGGCCCGACCCGCGGGTGCTGAGCGGGGCCCGGCTGTCGCTTGCCGCGTCGTCGCCGGCGGAGCTCGCTTCCGCCGCGCTAGAGATCGCCACCGGCGACGAGACTTCCGAGATCGCCGCCGCCGTCGTTGAGCCACTCGCGGAGCCACTCGCGGAGCCACTCGCGGAGCCACTCGACGGGCCACCCGTGCAGCCACTCGAGGATTCGGGGCCGGCGGGCGGCACGCGAATCATCGTCCCGGCCGCGGCTTGGCTCGCCGAGGCCGCCGGCGACCGGCCCGCCACAAGCCGCTTCCGCTTGCGGGTGACAGACCGGCAGGGCCTGGTGGGCCGCTCCGCCCCGCGGACGCTGATTGTCGAGCCCGACCCGCCTCCCCGAGTCGAATGGCTAACGCCAAAGACCGACCTGTTTGTCACCGCCGGCGCCGCGGTGGCCGTCGCCGCCCGCGCGGCGGACAACCTAGCGATCGACCGGGTGGACCTGGTCGCCACCTCCCCGGATGGGCTGCCCAGCGCTGCCGAGCCGGCCGCCCCGCCAGACCAGTCCGCTGAGGGCCCAGACCCCGTGAAGCCGGACGAGCGGGCACGTATTCGGCTGTACGACGCGCCGGGCGACGTCGCGCGGTCCGAGCCGGCCAGTGTCGAGGCGGCCTACCAGTGGGACCTCGCCCCGCTAAAACTCACGCCCGGCGATCAGCTGCTGCTGACGGTCGAATCGGCCGACTTCCGGCCCGGCTTGGGGCGGACGCTCGGCTCGCGTCGGGTGACGATCATCTCACCCGAAGAGCTCGACACACGCATCGCCCAGGGCGCGGCCGACCTCGCCCGGCAGCTCGAGCGGTCGCTCGCCCAGCAGCGGGCGGTCCGCGACGGCGCCCAGCAGGTGGAGGCCAGCCGCCGCGGCGGCGAGCTCGGACCGACGCAGGTCGACCGGCTCACGACGCTGGGGTACGAGCAGCGGCAGGTCGCCCAGGGCCTGACCGACCCCGCCAACGGCGCCGCCGCACGGGCCGCAGAACTTTTGGCCGAGCAGCGGCAGAACCGGCTCGACCGCGCGGGCCTGCAATCGCAGCTCCAGGCGGTGCAGCAGCAGCTGCAAGAGCTGGGCAAGGCAGCGCTGCCCGACGCCGACCGCGCACTAGGCGACGCCCGCCGCTCCGCCGCGCGTGCCGCCGGCGGGGGAGATTCTGATGACGATGCAGCGCGCGAAGCGAGCGACGCCGCCGGCGCCGCGCTCGCCCGGGCGGACGAGAAGCAAGCCGGCGTGATCGCGACGCTCGAGTCCCTTGCCGACGGGCTGGGCGAGTGGTCGGACACGCAGCGGTTTGTCCGCGAGGCGGCCCAGCTGCAGCAGTCGCAGCAGGCCCTGGCCGCCGAGGCCCGCCGCCAAGCCGCCAAACAAGCCGGCGCCAAGCCCGGCGCCCAAGGCAGCGCCGAGCAGCAGAAGCTGGCCGCGGACCAGGCCGACCTGTCCCGCCGGTTCGACCGGCTGCGGCGTGGGCTGCAGCAGCAGCTCCGGGGCGGACCATCAGGCGATCGGGCCGACGCCAACCAGCCGGTTTCCGACGCGCTCGCCGAGACCGACCAGCGGGCCACCGGCGGCAAGATGGCCGACGCCGCGCGGCAGCTCTCCCGCGGCCAGCTCGGCCGGGCGGCGGAGCAGCAGGCCTCAGCGGCCGAGGACCTGCAGGAGATGCTCGACACGCTCCGCGACCGTGCCCCAGAAGACCCGAGGCGGCTCGCCGAGCAGTTGGCGAAGGCCGCGGAGCGTCTCGCCGAGCTACAGCAGCGGGCGGCCGAGGAGATGGCCAACGACCCTGCGGGCGCCAACCCGGCCGGCGACGACCAAGCGGGCCGCCGCGAGCAGCTGGCCCGAGAGGCCGGCAGGATGGGCCGGCGCCTCGACCGGCTGTCCGCCGAGGAGGCGGGCGACAGCGCCCGGCAGGGCGGAGAGCAGATGAGCCAAGCCGCGCAGGACACCCCGTCGTCGCCCCGGCAGGCCGCGGGCGCCATGCAGCAGGCCGACCGCGACCTGCAGGAGGCCCAGCGCCGGCTCGCCGAGCGGCAGCGTGAAGTCGATAACCAGATCGCCCAGACGGTGCTGGATGAGCTGGCGGACAAGATCGTCGGCTACATCGCCCAGCAACGCCGGGTGCTGGAGCAGACCGTTCTTGCCAGCGACGGCACCCGCGCCCTGCAGCGGCGGCGGGCGCCCCGCTTGGCGGCGGACCAACGCCGGATCGAGGCCGACATCACCGAGGCCGCCGAGGAGCTCGCCGAGCGGGCGGTGTTCGCCCTGGCGCTCGGCGGGGCGTCGGCCGATATGAAAGACGCCACGCGTCGGCTGCGGCGGGCGGACGTCGGGCAGCAGACGCAGCGACGCGAGCAGTCGGCGCTTGTGCGGCTGCAGCAGGTGGCCCGGGTGCTGATGCCCGAGCCCGACCTTCCGCCGCCCGAGAGTAAGCAGAACGGCCAGCCGCCCGGCGGCGGTGCGGCCGGAGGCGAGCCACCCCCGCCGCCGCCGATCGACGTGGCGGAGCTCCGCATGCTGCGGCTGATGCAGCTCGACCTCAACGCACGGACCCGCAGCTACGAGGCAGACGCGGCCGAAACGCTGCTACCGCCCGCCGAGGCCACGCGGGTCGGCCGGGAGCTGGCCGAGGAGCAGGCCCAGCTGGCCGACCTGGTCCGTGAGCTGGCCGAGCGGAATAATGCACAGCCCGCGCGTCAGCAGGAGGCCCCGCGTTCGCTGTAGCGGCGTTTGACAGCGGGCGGGCGCCGCGTGCGTAATCGCGACGACTTGCCAGAGAGGTTTTGCTAGGCTGAAAGCGTTACACGGCGAAGCAGCGTGCCGAGGAACACGGCCCGGGTGGCCGTCCGCAGCTGCCGCACCAATACCGAGGCGTTTATGACACACGATTCTGCAATCAGCTGTACCCGCCGCCGCGGCGTGGGGCTCGCCCTGCCGGTGGTCGCAGCCGCCACGGCTTTCTTGGCGGTTGGGGCTTTTTGGGCGGTCGAGGCGTCGGCGGGGCCGGCCCGCGGGCTCTCGGGAACCGGTGGCGCCTCTGGCGGGGACCTTTCGCAAGGCCT
>JBCCQL010000009.1:0-20209 GCA_039024355.1 Planctomycetota bacterium | reverse complement strand
TGAAATTGCCTGCAAGCAGATTAGCCAGTTCGCTCAGCAGTCTCTCGCTCAATTGTTCATCGGGCACCACGCCATCAACGAAGGCAAATCTTCTAAGGCCAAAAGAATAGATGCGATTGTTCTGGGGTTGTTCGGATTGCCCTCTCACATCGGCGTAGCGGCAAGGCCGTGACGTGAGTGCTGCTGGCCACCGCAGCGGGCATGGCCATCCGCTTCAACGAGGCCGACGCCCGCCAGATGGGCCGCAACTCGTCCGGCGTGAAGGGCATCAACCTGGTGGGCGGCGACACGCTGGTGGGCATGGTGGTGACCGACCCCGACGCGACGCTGCTCACCACCACGCAGAACGGCTACGGCAAGCGGACGCCCTTCGGCCCCAACGCGGCTGATGCCGGGGAAGAGGCGCCCGACGCCGACGACGCCAGCTCATCGGCCAGATACCGCACACAGAACCGCGGCGGCAAGGGCCTGCGCGACATCAAGACCACCGACCGCAACGGCCCGGTGGTGGGCGTCACCCGCGTGACGGACGACGACGAGCTGCTGATGATGACCGCCCGCGGCAAGATCCAGCGGATCCGGGCGTCGGACATCGGCGTCATCGGCCGCAACACGCAGGGCGTGCGGATCATGTCGCTCGACGGGGAGGACACGCTCTCGGCCATTGTCCGCGTGCCGAGGGAGGAAGCCGACGTTGTCGCCGAGGAGTCCGCCGACGCAGGGTCCGCCGGCCCAGAGTCCGCCGGCCCAGAGTCCGCCGACGCCGAGGGCTGAGCCCGCATCGCACGCCCGACGCAGAACCTTGGCCGGGCGGGCGGCTCACGCGCGGATCTGGCAGCCGACGTCGTAGCAGCAGTCGTCCACGCGGCGGCACCAGCGGACGATGGCCTGGAAGTTGGCCTGGGCCGACAGGATGACCTTGACCTCGGTCAGCGGCAGCAGCTGCCGGGGGCACAGAACGCCCACGCCGCCCCGCGAGAGGTCCCGCGTGTAGACGCCGTAGTAGGCGCCGGAGTGGCCCAGCACGGCCCGCTTGCGGAGGTAGTGCCGGGCGTGCGAGCGGTTGTCGCCGGGCGTGGCGGGCAGGGCGCCGGTCTTCTCGAAGTAGTCCTCGAGGAACGGCGACATATCGGTCTGGGCCGCCGTCCGGTCCCACAACGCGGCGATCAGGTCCCCGCCAGCAGCTGTGTCCAGCATCGCACCATCTCCGGGTTGAACTGCGAGCCGGCCCGCTCGTCGAGGAAGCTCATCACAAAGTCGGGCGCCGAGGGCTTGCGGTACGGGCGCTGCCCGGTCATCGCGTCGAACACGTCGACGACGGCCAGCAGCTGGGCCCACTCGTGGAGCTCGTCGGCCAGCACGCCCACGGGGTAGCCGCCGCCGTCCACCCACTCGTGGTGCTGGTAGACCATCATGAGCTGGCGCCCGGTCACCTCCGGCCGGCCGGCCAGCTCCTCGTAGCCCAGCTGCGGGTGGGTCTGGATGACGGCCCGTTCTTCGTCGGTCAGCCGGGCCGGCTTGCGGAGGATGTCGCGCGGGACCTGCCGCTTGCCGATGTCGTGCAGGAAGGCGCCCATGGCCAGCTCGTGCAGGTCCGCCTGGTCGTTGACGCCCAGCGCCTCGGCCAGCAGCGTCGCGTAGCAGGTGACGTTCGTCACGTGGACGAACGTGTGGTAGTCGTGCCGGGCGATGTTGTAGAGCTCGTCCGGCGAGAGCTCGGCGGAGCTGACCAGCGACACGATGCTCGACGACACGCCGCCCGCCAGGTCGATGGCGTGGCCCGGGTCGACACGCTCGAACGCCTGCTCCACCTCCGACGCGGCCGCGAACTGCAGCAGCGCAAAGCGGTCGTGGGCGGGCACCGCCTCGTCGGCCACCAGCGCGTCGATCTCCGTCAGCATCGCCTGGCTGAAGGCGGCGAAGTCGCCGGTGCGGACCAGCACCTGCTGCTCGTACCCGTCTAGCAGCCGCTTGGTGCGGGCGTCGCTCAGCTGCAGGCCAGAGTCCCGCAGCAGGATCGGCGCCTTCTTGCCCGCGGGCAGCACGAACAGGTCGATCGCCGTGTCACGCCGATAATCCAGGGCCGCCAGCGGCACCGGCTGGTAGCCGGCGGGCACGGCCGGGGGCGTGGCTGGGTCGAGTGTCGGCATGCGTGCGCGGTCGCGAAAAGACGCGTCAACCTGGCGTGGTCAGCGGCGGGCTGCCAGAGCGTAGCTCACGCGTGCGACAAACCAACACGCGGTTCGGGCATCCACACCGCCGGCTGCTTAGAGCCGACGGGCAAAATCGAAAGTCGGGTCAGGCGATCGGCGTTTCACGGCCGACTTCGCAGACATCGCCGCAAAAAATCGAGGTTCTGTTCGGACGCTTCTAGGGCGTGTAATCCACGCGGTGCGTTGTGCTGTTCAGCGAGTACGTCCCGCCGTCGGGGTCCACCGGCAGGCCGTCGGGCAGGTAGTCCGTGGTCAGGTCACCGAGCGCCGTAGGGTTCGCGTCCTGGGCCAACCGGTAGAGCTCGATCGCCTGGTTCATCTGCGCGATGTGGCTCTCGCGTACTTTGTCGCGGGCCTTGTCGGTGGGGGCGGTGATCCGCGGCACGACGATCGCCGCGATGATGCCGATGATCGTCACAACCACCAGCAGCTCCATCAGCGAGAAGGCTGGGCGGCGGGTCTGTAGTCTGTGTCGCATCATCAAAACCATTCGTCGCTGCCCGGCCCGCACCCGCTGGCCAGTGTGTTGGGCGCCGCGACGCTGCGGCCGATAAAGGCGGGCCGCCGCGGCGATAGGAACGCCGAAGTCTACGTGCCAAATCGCGGCCCCACCGCGGCAAGAGCCGCCAACCGCACCACCCGGGCCCGGCTGCGGGTTCCGGTCGCTAGGGTCGTGGCGGCGTTGCCGGCTCTCCTGCCGGGGTCGGCCCGGGCGCCGCGGGTCGGGTAGACTTGGGCATGGGATCGTCGCCCACGCAACGCGCCATCGGCCGGCGGCCGACTGAAACGGGTTCGCCCGGCAAGCGGTGCTGCGCAGCCTTGGCGGCCCTGCTTGCCGTGCTGCCAGCGGCCAACGCCGGCGCCCTCGAAACGGTCACGTTCCGAGCCGCGTCAAACGCCGGACTAGACGCCAGCCCCAACGCCAGTCCCGACGCTGCAGCCCAGACCGTCACGGGCCGCGTGCTCGCCAGCGACGGCGCCGGCACGGTCTACCTGCAGCAAGACGATGGCGCCGTGTGGCTGATCGACGGCCAGCAGATCGCCGCCCGCGTGTCGGACGACCGGCCCTTCGTGCCGGCCACGCCGGGCGCCGTCGCGGACCGGCTGACTCAAGAGCTGCCGCCCGGCTTCCGCGTGTACACGACGCCGCACTACCTGGTGGCGTACCGAACGTCGCGGGGCTTCGCCCGCTGGACGGCGTCGCTGCTGGAGCGGCTGCACCGGGCGTTTGTCGCCTACTGGCGGAAGCGGGGGTTCGACCTGCACGAGCCCGAGTTCCCGCTGGTGGTGATCGTCCACCCGGACGCGGCGAGCTTCGCCCGCGCGGCCGAGGCGGAGCTGGGCGGGGCGCCGGGCGGCATCGTCGGCTACTACAGCCTGAAGACCAACCGCGTGGCGATGTACGACCTGTCGGGCACGCAGGCGGGCGCCGCCGCGGGCGGCAAGCGGCCGCCGCGGCGTGACACGATGAAGCAGATCAACCGCATGCTGGCCACGCCCGCCGCCGAGCCGCTGGTGGCCACCATCGTCCACGAGGCGACGCACCAGATCGCCTTCAACTGCGGGCTGCAGACCCGCTACGCCGACCTGCCGCTGTGGCTGCTGGAGGGCATGGCCATCTACTTCGAGGCGCCCGACCTGTCGTCCGGCCGCGGCTGGCGGGGCATCGGCAGGGTGAACCGCCCGCGGCTGCGGACCTTCCGCCGCAACCTGGGGAGCTGGAACCCCGGCACGCTGGCCACGCTGGTGAGCACCAACGAGCGGCTGCGCGACCCACGCTTCGCCGCGGCCGCGTACGCCGACGCGTGGGCCCTGAACTTCTACCTCATCAAGCATCGGCCGGAGCAGTACACGGCGTACGTGCGGATGCTGTCGGAGAAGCCGGCCCTGGCGCCGGACACGCCCGAGGAGCGGCTCGAAGCGTTCCGCACGCACTTCGGCCCGCCGGGCGAGGTGCAGCAGCAGATGCTCAGCAAGATGTCGCGGCTGAAGTAATGCGGGTGCGTCTCCTCAGGCGCATTTGACAGCGCCCGCGAATAGCGCGAATCCGCGCGAATAAACGACGCGCAAGCTCCGCGTCCGGCCTTGCGGGCCTGCTTGCGCGAAAGACGACGGGGCAAACATCCGCGCGTATCCGCGTCATTCGCGGGCAGAAAAGCGGCATTCAAACGGCCCTGTTTGACAAGCCCGCCGGCCGTGCCGCGGGCCTTGGCACGCGCCGCGCGGCGTGGGCATAATCGACCCGCGGACGCAGCGCGGGCTTGCCCGGCCGCTATCCCCTTGTTTTCACGGGCCTCTTTTCGACGTGCCCCCTTTTCGATGTGCCCCTTTTCGATGTGCGAGGCGACATGGCGGAGTTCTACATCGGCGTCGATATCGGCGGCACCACCAGCACGCTGGCCGTGGGGGACGCGCACCGCAACGTACTGGCCGTGTCGGAGCAGTTCCCGACGTCGCCCCACGGCGGCCCGGCGCCGGTGATCGCCGCGATTGTCGAGCAGGCGGCCGCCCAGGCCCAGGCGTCCGGTGGGTCGCTGCGGGACGTGCCGGCCGTCGGCCTCGCGACGCCGGGGCCGGCCACCATCGAGGGCGTGCTGCTCAAGACGCCCAACCTGGACCCCGGGCACTGGGACCGCTTCCCCATCCGGGCGGAGCTCGAGAAGGCGCTCCGCGTCCACGCCCCGCAGATCAAGGTCCGCTACATCGGCGACGGCCAGGCCGCCGCCCTGGGGGAGTACGCTGTCCGCAGCCGGCTGGTGACCTGGGATCAGGCGCCGGACGACACGCTGCCCAACGAGACGCTGCACTCGCTGTTCATGGTGATCGTAGGCACGGGCTTCGGCGGCGGCGCGGTGATCGACGGCCGCCCGATCCGTGGCCGCGAGGGCCGCGCCGGGCACGTCGGCCACATCCTGCTGCCGGAGTACGCCTTCCGCCACGGGCACGACCGCACGCTGCGGGTGGGCAACGCGACCTCGACGGCCGAATCCGCCATCTCGCTCTCGGCGCTCACCCACCAGTTGGCCCACCGGCTGTCGCTCGACGCGTGGCGTGACCACCCGCTGAACGCGGGCGGCGAGTCGATGCGGGACAAGGCCAAGCGGCTGCGCGAGCTGGCCGCCGCCGGCGACGCCCTGGCGTGCGAGCTGTTCGACGATCAGGCGCGGGCGTTGGGCGTCGCCCTGCTGTGCGTCAACTACCTGGGCGACTACGACCGGCTGGTCATCGGCGGCGGCGTGTGCGACCTGGCGCCGGCCGTGCGGGACCGCTACCGCACGACGGCCGAGGCCGCCTACCACGAGCACGCCCTGGACGGCTTCCGCAACCTGGACCGGCTCGAGTTCAGCGTCTGCGGCGACGCGGCGCCGGTGGTCGGCGCCCTGGCGTGGGCCATGCCATAGACGCGGGGCCGCAACGATACGCGAGCGACCGTTTTGGTAGCCTCACCGAGCCTCGCCTCGCCGGCAGGCCCGCCGTCGAACAACAAGCAACAAGCCCGCCCATGTCCGCCCAACCCCAACCGCGTTTGACGCCCGCCGAGTATCTGGCGATCGAACGCTCCGCGATCGACGCCCGGCACGAGTTCTACCGCGGCGAGATGTTCCTGATGAGCGGCGCCAGCCGCGAGCACAACCTGATCGCCTTTAATCTCAGCGGGCTAGTTGGTAACGCGTTGGTCGATTCGGGGTGCGAGGCCTACCCCGCGGATATGCGGGTGAAGGTCGACGCGACGGGCCTGTACACGTACACGGACCTGGTCGTTACGTGCGAAGAGCCTGCGTTCGAGGACGAGCACGTCGATACGCTGGTCAATCCGCAGGCGATCGTCGAGGTGCTGAGCCCCTCGACCGAGGCCTACGACCGCGGCAAGAAGTTCGAGCACTTCCGTGGGATTCCGACGCTGCGCGAGTACCTGCTGGTGGCCCAAGACCGCCCGCACATCGAGCGGTACAGCCTGGGCGACGACGGCGTGTGGCGCCTGGCCGACGCGTCGGGCCTGGGGGCTGCGACCGCGATCGAGACCATCGGCCTGACGCTGCCGCTGGCCGACGTCTACGCCAAGGCGTTGCCCGCCGGTGGCGATGCGGGCTGACGCCGTGCGCTACCCCTGGGCGACGTAAACCTCCGCCGGCACGCCAAAGCGGCGGTAGGCTTGTACAAGCCGGAGCGGCGAAGCGTTGATCGCCGCGCGTACGGCGCCGTCGGCTACAAAGACGTGCTGCACGCCAAACAGCACACGCCCGCCCGGCGCCAGGCGCCGCGGGGCCTGGGCCAAGAACTCGCGCAGCACCGCCAGCCCGTCGGAGCCGCCATCCCACATGGCCCGCTCGTCGGTCAACCGAGTGTTCAGTCGCAAAGCTTCGCCAACCGCCGTTGGCACGTACGGCGGGTTGAACAGAATGAGGTCAAACCGGCGGTTGCCCACGCCGCCGAATAGGTCGCCGTGGAAGAACTCACCCCGCAGCGCGTTGTAGGCGGCCACGGCCTGGGCCGACGCGACGCGGCGGGGAACGCAGTCGCACCCGGCGACGGAGATCGGCTCGCCGGCCCGCGCTCGCCGCCGCGCAAACGCCAGGCTGACTAACGCCCCGGCGCCGATGCCCACCTCAAAGCAGGTCCGGTCCGTCGACTCCGCGAACCGATTTACGGCCCGGGCCAGAAGCACGGTCGTCGGGTCAAACGCCACGTCGGCCCCCGGCGGCAGCCGCACGCCAAACAGCCGGCGCACCAGCCACCGGCTGCGGCGTGCACGACGCAGCAACGGGTGCACTAGGCCGTAAGCGGCTGTCTTGAGCGGCATGGTGGCGGCGCGGTCTTGGTATGCTCTGGGCCTGGCCTCGGTGTCGTCTCGTCGGCGTTCGTCGGCGTCAGAACAGCCGCCGCTGGGCGTCGGGCGCCAGCGGGCGGGCGTCGTGCCCCGCGCCGCACAGGTGCTCGACGAACTCTGCGGGGCCGTGCGTGCAGTAAACCGTTTTTGGCTGCACCCGCTCGACCAACTCCAGCAGCTGATCAAAGTCGGCGTGGTCCGACAGCGGCAACGCGTGGTCGACGCCCAGCCGCGCGTGGGCACGCCGGTCGATCGCCCAGCCGGTCACGGCGATCGACACCGCCGGGCCCAGGCCGGACAGTCGGAACCGCTTCTGCGAGCGCGGCAGCGTCACCACCGCGTGGCCGGCGGGCGGCGTGCCGGTATACGGGCCGACGCCCGCCGGGCCGGTCGCCAGCTCCACGCCGCATGCGGCGTACACCTCGCTGATGGCAAACACCGCCGGGTGCTGCACCACGGGCACGCCGGCCGTGGTGAGCAGCTTGGTGACCTCTTGCGATTTGCCCAACGCGTACGCGTGGACCACGGGCGTCTTGCCCTCGGCCAGCGTCTGCCGGACCAGCGCGATGAGCCGTTCCACCACCTCCGCCCGCGGCGGCAAGCGGTAGCGGGGCCGGCCGAAGGTGCTCTCCATGACCAGCAGGTCCGCCGGGGGCGGGTCCGCCTCGGCCGAGGTGAGCGACGGGCCGAGCTTAAAGTCGCCCGTGTACAGCAGCCGCTGCCCATCGACTTCGGCCAGCAGCATGGCCGACCCCAGGCAGTGCCCGGCCGGCAGGGCGGTCAGCCGGGCGGCGCCGAAGTCAATCGCCCGGCCGTAGGGCATCTCGCGGACACGCAGCCGGGCGTCGGTCCTCCCCTTGCCCAGCCGGTGGCGGTACAGGGCGGCGGTCTCGGGCGTGGCCAGGGCCAGCTCGTGCCGAGCCATGTGGTCCATGTGCGCGTGCGAGATAAAGCCCCGCGGCTGCCGCCGCCGGAAGTCGACCGCCAGCCGGGGGCGGGTGAGCATCAGTCCGTCTTCGTAGTGGAACACGCGTAGCCGTTATAAGCGGACCGGGTGGGGGCGGAGTATAGTTGCCGGGCATACCCTGCCCCACACCCCGCCCGTCCCACGCCCCGCCTGCCTAGCGTTCGTCTGCCCAGCACCTGGCCCGCTCAGCACCTGGCCTGCCCTGCCCCGCGGCCCCGCCCCTTCGAGACGCCCCACCGCTATGTCGCTGCTCGAGATCCTGATCCTCGCCGTTGTGCAAGGGCTTACCGAGTTCCTGCCGGTCAGCTCGTCGGGCCATTTGGTGGTGGCCAACGAGCTGCTTGAGGCGATTGGCAAGCCGCCGACAGAGGACCTGGTCGAAGTGAGCATCGTGCTGCACCTGGGGACGCTCGCAGCGGTGCTGTGCTACTACCGCAGAGAGATCGCGAAGCTGCTGGGCGCCGATTGGCGGGTGCTGCCGCTGCTGATTCTTGGCACCATCCCAGCGGCGGTTGTAGGCGTGGGCATCAAGAAAGGCATGCCCGACGCGACCGCCGACGCCGTGCTAGAAAATGTGCTGCTGGCCGGGCTCATGTTCCCGGTGACCGCCGTGCTGCTCTTCGCCGCGTCGCGACGCACGCCGGGCGAGACCGAATACCAGCAGCTCACCTGGCGCCACGCCTTGGCGATCGGCGCCGCGCAGGCGTTGGCGATCCTGCCGGGCATCTCACGCAGCGGTTCGACGATCGCCGCCGGCCTGTTCTCAGGGCTTAAGCGAGAGGCCGCCTCGACGTTCGCCTTTTTGCTAGCGATCCCCGCCATCGCCGGCGCCGGCGTGCTGGAAGGGCTCGACGTGCTAGAAGCCGGCGCCACCGGCACCCCGGCCGGCGTGCTGGCGGCCGGTTTTGCGGTGTCGTTCGCTGTTGGCTACGCGGCCTTGGCCCTGCTGATTCAGTTCGTCAAGCGGGGCCGGCTGGCCGTCTTCGCTTGGTACCTCTTGCCGCTGGGCGTCGCGGTTGTGGCCTGGCGGTTGGCGGCGTAACGGCCGGCTGATGCCGGTGGCGGGCGGGTCGGTTGCCCCTGCGTTGGGCGGCGCCTAGACTGAATCGCGGCAACGACTTACAGCGAAGCTCTGCACGCAGCCACCATCCCAGATGCCCAGCCCGTTCGACCAGAAGACCGGCACGCCTGCCCAGCGCGGCACCCCTGCCCAGCGCGGTACGTCGGCGCCCGGCACGTCGGCGCAGAAAGAAGAAGAGCTTTACCAGGAGCATATCCTCGACCACTACGAAGACCCGTTCCACCGCGGCGGCCTGGCCGACGCGACGCACGCCCACGAAGACAAGAACCCGCTGTGCGGCGACGTCGTGAAGATCGAGCTGCGGCTCGACGCCGACGGCAAGGTGTGCGACTGCTACTTTTCCGGCGACGGCTGCGTGATCAGCCAGGCCAGCGCGTCGATGCTGCTGGAGGAGCTGTACGGCAAGACCATCGACCAGGTGAAGGAGTTCACCGCCGAGGACATGCTGAAGCTCTACGGCGCCCGGCTGACGCCCAACCGCCAGAAGTGCTGCCTGCTCTCCTGGCGTGTCATCCAGCAGGCGGTGCACTCGCCCGCGTGACGGGGGACGAGACCACGGATCGGCCGGACCGACAAGATAACGGCCAGCCCCGCGATTCGAGCGTCTCCAAGCAACATCCTGTCGATCCTGCAGATCCGGTTATCCTGTCAGCGTCATAATGCCCGCCACTGAAACCACCATCGCCGACGCCGACCTGCTGCCGGAATCGGTCCGCGCAGACTTCCCGATCCTGCAAGAAACCACCGCCCACGGGCGGCCGATTGTATTCCTCGACTCGGCGGCAAGCAGCCAGCGGCCGCGGCAGGTGATCGACGCGGTCTCGCGGTTCTACGAGCACGACTACGCGAACGTCCACCGCGGCATCCACACGCTCAGCGAGCGGGCGACCGACGCCTACGAGCTGGCCCGGCGGAAGGCCCAGGAGTTCATCGGCGCGGCGCACGCACGCGAGGTCATCTTTACCGGCGGCACGACCGACGGCATCAACATCGTGGCCCGCAGCTGGGGCGACGCCAACGTCCGCGCCGGCGATGAGCTGCTGCTCAACCCCATGGAGCACCACTCGAACCTGGTGCCCTGGTTCCAGCTGGCCGAGCGGACGGGCGCCGCCGTCAAGCACATCCCGCTGACCGACGACGGCCGCCTCGACCTCGGCCGCCTGCCGGAGGTGCTGAGCGAACGCACGAAGCTGGTGGCCGTCACCGCCGTTTCGAACACGCTGGGCACGATCAACCCGGTCGCCGAGCTGACGCGGCGTGCCCACGACGCCGGTGCCGTGGTGCTGGTCGACGCCGCGCAGAGCGTGCCGCACATGGCGACGGACGTCGCGCGGGACGGAGTCGATTTCCTGGTGTTCGGCGCCCACAAGATGTGCGGGCCGTCGGGCGTCGGCGTGCTGTACGGCCGCGAGGCGGTGCTGGACGCCATGCCGCCGATGCTGGGCGGCGGCAGCATGATCAACCGCGTCTACGCCGACCGCTTCACGCCCGCGGAGCTGCCGGCCAAGTTCGAGGCGGGCACGCCGCCCATCGCGCAGGCGGTTGGCCTGGGGGCGGCGATCGACTACCTGCAGGCGATTGGCCTGGAGCAGATCGCCCGGCACGAGCATGCGTTGGTTGCCCACGCGTGGCGCCGGCTGCAAGAGGTCGACGGCATCCGGCTCCTCGGCCCCGAGCCCAGCGACGCGGCCGGCGTAGCGCAGCGGGCCGGGTTGGTAAGCTTGGTGCTCGACCGGCCGCACGCGCACGACATCGCCCAGCTGCTCGACCGCGACGGCCTGGCGGTCCGCGCCGGCCACCACTGCACGCAGCCGCTGCACGATCTGCTGGGCATTTCTGCCAGCACGCGCGCCAGCTTCTACCTGTACAACACGCCCGGCGAGATCGACCTGCTGGTCGAGTCGCTCAAATCGGTGCGGCAGCGGTTCATGCCGACGGGCCGCAAGCGGCGCCGCAAGCCCGACGAGGCGTAACGGGCCCTGCGGAACCTGCCTGAGCGTTGGCGCGGGCGGCAACCTCAGCTGCACAGCCAACTCTTACGGCTTTGCTGTGCATCTCTAGCTGCACAGCCAACTTTCACGGCTTTGCTGTGCATCTCTCCTGTTCTCTGGGTGCCGCTGGCGTGCGGCCCGCGCTCCGTAACCGGGCTCCGCCAGGGGGCTTCCGCGCGGCATTGCGGGGTCGGGAGCCGGCGTTGTGGCGGTGGTGGGCCGCCGCTATAATCCGCTCCCCGCAAGGCTTCCCAGTCTGCGCATTTAACCAGAACTGTTTTTTCGGCAGCGGCGGCCACCGGCGGGCTCGCCCGTCGAAGAGCCCCAAAAAAGCCCCGCCAGCCGACGCCCCAGCTGGGGAGACAGCCGGCGAGCCAGCTTCAAGGACCCCGTTCGCGATGCGTTTCTGGTTGCTCGACGCCATCGAAGAGGTTGTGCCCGGCGAGCGGCTGGTGGCCGTCAAGAACGTTTCGTACAGCGAAGAGTACCTGCAGGACCACTTCCCGGAGTTCCCGGTGCTGCCGGGCGTGTTCATGCTGGAGGCCGCGACGCAGGCCGCCGCGTGGCTGCTGCGGCTGAGCGACCCGCAGGCGCCGGCGGTGATCGCGCTGAAAGAAGCGAAGAACGTCAAGTACGGCGGGTTTGTCTCGCCGGGGCAGTCGCTCCGCATCGAGGTCAGCCTGATCAAGCACGAGGACGGCCTGGCGGCGTTCAAGGCCAGCGGCACGATCGGCGAGAAGAGCTCGCTGAGCGGGCGCCTGGTGCTGGAGTGCTACAACCTGGCCGACACCGACCCGGCTATGGCCGACGCCGACGAGCGGCTGCGTGGCTACTTCAAGCGTTGGCTGCCGGCGATCCTCAAGCCCCAACTCCTGGCCTAACCGCACAGGGCCTAACAGCACAAGGCCGCGGCGGCGCCGCGGCCGGCGTTTTACACAACACGCTACCCGAGGGACCGCAACCCATGCCCGCCCAAGAAGAGATCTTTGCCAAGGTGCAAGAGGCGTTGGTCGACGCGCTGGGCGTCGAAGAGGACGAAGTCACGCCCGAGGCCAAGCTGCAGGGCGACCTGGACGCCGAGAGCATCGACTTCCTGGACATCGTCTTCCGCCTGGAGAAGGCCTTCAACATCAAGATCGAGCGGGGCGAGCTCTTCCCCGAAGACATCCTGACCAACACGGACTACGTGGCCGACGGCAAGCTCACCGACGAGGGCTTCGCCAAGCTCAAGGAGCGGATGCCGTTCGCCAACCTCGACGCGTTTGAGGACAACCCCGTGGTCCAGAACCTGGGCAAGCAGCTCACGGTGCAGGACATGTGCAACTTCGTGGAACACAAGCTCGGCTGACGCCGAGAAGTGAGAAGGGTGAAGAGGGAAGGGCGAAAGCCCCGCTCCGGATTTCCCCCTTCACTCTTCACACTTCCAACTTCGCCGAAGGCGCGATGCGCTGGTTCTGGGTCGATCGATTTACCGAGTACGTGGCGGGCGTCCGCGCCACGGCGGAGAAGGGCGTGTCGTTGTCGGACGACTTCATCCACGACCACTGGGAAGGCTACCCGGTGATGCCCAACACGCTGATCGCCGAGGGCATGGCGCAGACGTCCGGCCTGCTGGTCAGCGAGCTCTACGGCTTCCAGGAGCTGGTGGTGCTGGCCAAGTTCACCAAGCTAGAGTTCGACGGGCTGGTGCTGCCGGGCCAGCAGCTGACCTACAAGGCCCAGATCGGCCACCGCAAAGAGGTGGGCGCCCAGGCCAGCGTGACCGCCACGGTCGACGGGCGCCGGCAGGCCGCGGCGGAGATCTTCTTCGCCCGGCTGCAGAACGATTCCGGCCCGGAGAGCGGCCTGCCCGACCGCCTGTTCGACCCCGACGACCTGTGCCACTGGCTGCACATCACGGGCGTCTTCCGCGTCGGCAAGCGAGAAGACGGCTCGCCCATGAAGCCGGCGGACTACGGACTGCCGGTGTACGGGTAGTTGGCAGTTGGCAGTTGGCAGTTGGCAGTGGGCAGTGGGCTGTAGGCGGTCGGCAGTAGGCAGTGGGCAGTGATTTGGCGTAAAACGCGAGCACTGCCGACCGCCCACTGCCCACCTTCTTCTGCCCACTGCCCACCGCCCACTCCTAACCGCCCCCTGCCCACTCGTCCCGGCCCCACCGCCTGGAGCATCCCATGCGCAAGCGCGTTGTTGTCACCGGCGTCGGCTGCGTCACGCCGCTCGGCACGACCGTCGATCAGCTGTGGTCGAACCTGCTGGCCGCCAAGAGCGGCGTCGGGCGGACCTCGCTGTTTGACGCCAGCAACTTCCCCACCAGCATCGCGGCGGAGGTCCGGAACTGGTCCGTGGCCGACGTGGGCGAGGACCCCGACGTGTGGGCCAGCCGCGGCCGGCACACCCGCTTCGCCATCGGCGCCGCGAAGCAGGCGGTTGAGGACTCCGGCCTGATGGACCGGGGCGTCGCGGACCCCACGCGGCTGGGCGTGTACCTGGGCGCCGGCGAGGGGCAGCAAGACTTCGCCGCGTTTAGCGCGATGATGGTCGCCTCGGTCAAGGACGGCGAGTTCGACCTGGCGGCGTTTGTCTCCGAGGGGCTGGCCAAGCTCGACACCCAGGCGGAGCTGGAGCAGGAGCCCAACATGCCCGTGGCGTATGTCGCGGCGATGTTCGGCGCCGAGGGGCCCAACTTCAACTGCCTGACGGCCTGCGCCGCCAGCAGCCAGGCCATCGGCGAGGCGACCGAGATCATCCGCCGGGGCGACGCCGACGTGATGCTGTCCGGCGGCGCCCACAGCATGATCCACCCGTTCGGCGTCACGGGCTTCAACCTGCTGACCGCCCTGAGCGAACGCAACGACGAGCCCGAGCGGGCCAGCCGGCCGTTCGACCTGCACCGCGACGGCTTCGTGCTGGGCGAGGGCGCCTCGATGCTGGTGCTGGAGGAGTACGAGCGGGCCCGGGCGCGCGGCGCCCAGATCTACGGCGAGGTGCGGGGCTACGGCGCCACGGCCGACGCCTTCCGCATCACCGACACCCACCCCGAGGGCCGCGGCGCCACCAGCTGCATCAAGATGGCCCTGGCCGACGCCGGCCTGGCCGCCGGGGGCATCGACTACGTCAACGCCCACGGCACCAGCACGGCGGTCAACGACAAAGTAGAGACGCTCGCCCTGAAGCAGGCGCTGGGCGAGGGCGTGGCGCGTGGCGTGCCGGTCTCGAGCACCAAGAGCATGACGGGCCACCTGATCGCCGCGGCGGGGGCCACGGAGCTGATCATCGGCCTGAAGGCCATCCAGCAGGGCGTCGCCCCGCCGACCATCAACTACGAGACGCCCGACCCCAACTGCGACCTGGACTACGTCCCCAACACGCCACGCGAGCTGCCCATCAAGACGGTGCTGAGCAACAGCTTCGGCTTCGGCGGGCAGAACGTGACGCTGATCGCCGGGGCGGTGTAGGGGGGCTGTTGGCGTTCTGCATTGCAAATTGCGAATTGCAGATTTGTGATTGCGAATTGGGGGGGCGGGTGAACGTGAAGCCTACGGAGCTTTCCGACAGGCTGCTTGAGTTCGCGGCCAGGGCGGCGAAGGTTGCCGAGAGCCTGCCCGATGGCCGCTCGGGGCGCCACGTCGCCGGCCAGCTTGTCCGCTGCTGCACCTCGCCGGCCGTCAACTACGAAGAGGCGTGCGGAGCCGAAAGCCGCAGAGACTTCACGCACAAGCTGGCGATCTGCCTAAAGGAGGTACGCGAAACGCGCGGCTGGTTGCGGTTGATCGCCAAGACCGAACTGATGCAGGCGGACCGCCTACGCGAGCTTATCGATGAGAGCGAGCAGCTCAGCCGGATCTTGGGCAAGTCGATCGCCACGGCAAAGGGCGTCGCAAAGCGGCCCGATTAAACGCCGCGATCGCAACCGCCAATTTGCAATTCGCAATCACCAATTCGCAATTTTCATTCTCGCGCTTAACACGACCTCGTTCGCAGTTTGCCTGTAGCCCAGCAAAAAACCCGGCCGCAGCGGCGCGAGCGCCGCGGCGGCCGGGGTGGCGTTTTGGTTTTGCCGCGTAGCCGCTCGGCACACGCGGGCTTGGCTCAGCGGCAGCCGTAGGCGCCGCCGGGGCCGATCGACGGCGGGTTGGCCATCAAGAAGTCTCGCGGGCCACGCGTCGTGTAGTACGGGGAGGCGTGGGCGGCCGTCGGCGGGCCGGGCTGGAAGTCGTAGACGCTGTCGCCGGGGCCCATCGGGCAGCAGCTGGGGCCGCCCAGCGTGGCGTCGACCATGCCGTTGATGAAGCCGTTGCTCTGGCCGCTCAGGCAGCCGAAGCCGCCGCCGCTGTTGCAGCCGCCGTAGCAGCCGCCCCCGTCGCAGCAGCCGCCAGATCCGCAGCAGCCGTCAGACCCACAGCAGCCGCCAGAGCAATCGGCGCCGCACGCAGCGTAGCCGCACTGCTGGCAGCCGGGCGGGCCGCACGCGCCCCGCATGACCGGGGGCCGCGGCGCGTTGTGAGAGGCGCCGATGTGGCACGGCGTCGGGCCGCACGCGCCGGTGGCAGGGCTCGACTTCATCGCTTGGCAGCCGACGCTCGAAGCCAAGAGCGCAGCCGCAGCCACGGCAAGCATGGATCGCATTGGTTCTCCCCCCAGAGTGTCCACGCCCCGCCCCGGGCGGAGCCGGCGTGGTGTGTATCCGTAGGAGACGTATCGGCGGTACAATCGTCAGAGTTGAACGTTTCGCCACGCCCCGTGTGCAGGAAGGCACGCGTGCAGCCGCGGCCGCGGCGGTCGCTTCTCCTGCTCTGTTGCGAAAGCCAACCCAGCGGCGCCCGCCATGCGAAAGCTGCCCACGCTCCGCAAGCCCGAGCCCGAGCCCGAGCCCGTACCCGACGCCGTGGCGGAAGAGCCCGCGGCCGAGCCGCCGCCCCGGCGGATGCGGTTCGGCATCAAGATGGTGATGATGGTCACGCTGGTCGTGGCCGTTGCGGCCGCGGGCTACGGCGGCATGCGACGCGGCGGGGGCAACCAGATGTTCTACGTGCTGTTCGCCACGGCGGCGCCGCTGGTGCTGCTGGTCGTGGTGGGCATCGTGCACGAGTGGCTGCGGTTCCGCCGCCGGTAGGGCCGCGCCGCCAGGCCGCCGCGCTCTTCAGGGCGTGCTAGCAGCCGGGCGTGCGGCGGCGTCCGCCGGCATCGGCTGGGCCGCTCGGTTTATCTTGGCCAGGGCGGGCGGTTCTGCTAAAAGCTCCCGCCGCGCGGCACGCCAGCCGGCTCCGCCTGCCCAACGCCCCCGCATGGACGCATGAAGCACTTCACCCGGGCGGTCCGCCTGGCGCTCCGCCACCGGCTGAACGTCGCCCTCTGCATAACGACGTCGCTGCTGATCGCGGTCTTCTGGGCGGGCAACCTGGTGGCGGTGTGGCCGGTGGTGGACGCGGTGATGCGGGACATGTCCGCCCCGGAGTGGGTGGCGTCGATGATCGCCGAAGACCGGGCCGAGGTCGCCCGGCTCGAAGCGCTCGCCCGCGGGCTCTCGACCCAGCTGGCCGCCGCCGACGCGGCCGACGCCCCCCGCCTGCAGCAGCAGCTCACCCAGGCCGGCGACGACCTGCAGCGGTACCGCCTGCAGCTCGGCTGGCGAGAGTGGGTGGCGCCGGCCGTCAACCGCTGGATGCCGTCGACGCCGTTCGCCACGCTGGGGTGCGTCCTGGCGTTTGTGCTGGTGGGCACGCTGCTAAAGAACGTCTTCCGCGTGGCCAACGCGCTGGTGGTTGCCCGGCTGGGCTTTGTGACCGAGCTGTCGCTCCGCGGCGAGTTCTACCGCAAGGTGCTGCGCCTAGAGATGGCGGCCTTCGACCAGCGTGGCCGGGGCGACATGATGAACCGCTGCACCACGGACATCGGCGCCGTGGGCTCGGGCATGCACACGCTGTTCGGCTCGGCCCTGCGTGAGCCGCTGAAGATGTTCGCCTGCCTGCTGGCCGCGGCGTACTTCAGCTGGCGGCTGCTGGTGCTCACCATCATCGTTGTGCCGCTGGCGGCGGTGGTCATCTCGTGGCTGGCCAAGGCGGTTAAGCGCGCCAACCGCCGGGCCATGGAGGAGCTGTCCAGCATCTTCGACACGCTGACCGACACGCTCAGCAGCATCCAGCTGATCAAGGCCTTCACGATGGAGTCCGCCGAGCGGACACGCTTCGCCAAGTCCGCCAAGACGCTGTACGACCGGCAGATGAAGATCGCGGGCTACGGCTCGCTGGTGAGCCCCGTCACGGAGGTGGTGGGCCTGGGCATGGTGGTGGTGGCCGCCATCGCCGGCGGCTACCTGGTGCTCAACCAGCAGACGCACCTGCTGGGCGTCCGCATCAGCGACACGCCGCTGACGCACGGGCAGATGGGCGTGTTCTTCGCCATGCTGGCCGGGATGAGCGACCCCGCGCGGCGCCTGTCCGGCGTGCTGAACGAGCTGCAGCGCGCCAGCGCCGCGGCAGAACGGGTCTACGCGGTGCTGGACCGCGAGCCGCAGATCGTCGACCCGCCGGCCGCACAGCCGCTGCCCACGCCGATCCCCGCCATCCGGTTCGAGGGTGTCGGCTTCCGCTACCAGACGCAGGGCGAGCCGGGCGAACCGGTCCTGTCGGGCGTCGACCTCGAAGTGCGTTGCGGCGAGACGGTGGCCATCGTCGGCCCCAACGGCTGCGGCAAGAGCACGCTGCTGAGCCTGCTGCCCCGCTTCTACGACGTGACCGAGGGCGCCGTGACCGTGGGCGGCGTCGACACCCGGCACGCCAAGCTCCGCGACCTGCGCGGCCGCATCGGCGTCGTCTCGCAGCAGGTGCTGCTGGTGAACGACACCGTGCGGGCGAACATCGCCTACGGCACGGCGGGGGCGACCGACCAGCAGGTGCAGGACGCCGCCCGCAAGGCCCACGCCCACCAGTTCATCGCGCAGCGCCTGGCCGACGGGTACGCCACGCAGGTAGGCCCCGGCGGCGCCCGGCTGTCCGGCGGGCAGCGGCAGCGGATCGCCCTGGCCCGGGCCATCCTGCGCGACCCCGAGGTGCTGATCCTGGACGAGGCCACCAGCCAGGTCGACGTCGAGAGCGAGCGGCTGATCCACGACGTGCTGGCCGAGTTCACCCAGGGCCGCACCACGCTGATGATCACCCACCGCCCCAGCACGCTCTCGCTGGCCGACCGCGTGGTAGTGATGGACGCCGGCCGCATCGAAGACATCGGAACGCCCGAGGAGCTGCTGACCCGCTGCGACCTCTTCCGCCGCCTCTGCCACGTGGGCTACCGCAAGACGGCCTGAAGCCTGGGGCCCCAGGCCGGCTGTTCGTTCCGTCGGCCGTTTCTTTTAGTCGGCGGGCGTTGGCGATGCTCATCGCGTGTTCGGATGCCCGGCGCCCGCGCCGCCAGGTGCTCGCCGGGGACGCCGGCCGCTTGTAAGCTAGCGTGCTTACCGGCGGCCGGACCTAGCGAGCCTCAGGCGATCCTCCACCATGCAGCGTGCAAACCGGCAACCGGCGCCCTCCCACACGGTCGCGCGACGTCTGCCTGCGGGCGTGGCTCTGCTGGCCGCCCTGGTTGCCGCCGGTTCGGCGCAGGCCTACGACCCGCCGCCAGGCTACTACAGCACCGCCACGGGCACGGGCGCCGTGCTCCAGTCGCAGCTGCACGACATCATCGATGACCACACGGTCATCTCCTACGGCAGCACCCGCAACCCGCTACGCGACATCGACCGCGACCCGGCCAACCCCAGCAACATCCTGCTGGTGTACAACCGCGCCTCGATCCCGGGGTCCAGCACCAGCCAGTGGAACCGCGAGCACACGTGGCCGCGGTCGCTGGGCGTGGGCAGCTCGGGGCCGGACAACTCCGACCTGCACATGCTGCGGCCCTCGGACATCGGCGTAAACTCCGCCCGCGACAGCACCGACTTCGGCGGCGCGTTCGGCGCCCAAGGGTTCGGCAACGTCTTCGACGGCGGGCGGATCGCCTGGTACCCGGGCGACGCCGACGCCGGCATGATCGCCCGCCAGGCCTTCTACGCCGACGTGCGGTACGACACCAGCAACGGCCTCGACCTTGAGCTCTCGAACGGCGACCCCGGCTCGCCACGCCTGGGCGACCTGGCGCGGCTCATCGAGTGGCACTTCGCCGCCCCGCCGGACGACTTCGAGCGGCGCCGCAACGACCGCATCGGCGACGCCTACCAGTTCAACCGCAACCCGTTCATCGACCACCCCGAGTTCGCCTGGTCGGTGTTTGTCGATCAGGCCAACGACAGCCAGATCACCATCGCCGGCGGCGCGGCCGGCGTAGCCGGGGCGACCACGCTCGACGTCGACCTGGGCCGGGTGCTCGTCGGTTCGTCCGGCGGGGCGGCCCAGGCCGTGACGCTCAACAAGGCCGGCTTGGACGGCACGTACTATGAGGTCACCACCGCCGGCGGCGCCACCAGCAGCGTCACCGGCCGCTTCAACGCCTTCCGCAGCAGCCAGACCGACAGCCGCACGATCACCGTCGGCCTCGACGCCGACACCACGACCGCCGGGCTGCGGGCCGGCACAGTCGCCATCAACAACCTCGACATCACCACCGGCGGTGGGACCGGCCGCGGCGCCGGCGATGGCGACGACCTCATCAACCTTAGCCTGGCGGTGGTCGACCACGCGCGGCCGTCGTTCGACCCGCTCACCGAGACGCTCGCCCTGACGCACGACTTCGGCCAGGTGACGCAGAACGCCGCATCGCTCGCCTTTGAGTTCGACATCGCAAACCTGGCGGTCGACGCCGCGTTCACCGCCGGGCTCGAGCTGACGGGCGTCGTGGGCCTGGGCGACGCGTCTCGTTTCAACGTGCCGCTGAGCACTTTCACCGGCGACGCGGCGCTGGCCGGCGGCGACAGCCGGTCGTACACCGCCCGGCTGCGGACCGACAGCGTCGGCGAGTTCTAGGCTAGCTACCGGCGGCTGCTGAGCGACGAAGACCTGCCCGGCGCCCAGACGTACGAGCTGACGCTGCACCTCATCGGCCAGGTCACGCCGGCGCCGATCTTTGGCGACTTCAACGAGGACGGCCGCGTCGACGGTGCCGACTACGCCCTGTGGCGCAAGGGCATTGTCGGCGGCC
>JBCCQL010000008.1:0-21709 GCA_039024355.1 Planctomycetota bacterium | reverse complement strand
CTGCGGGATGAGGATGGGGATCTCGCCGCCCTCGTTGAACTGAGCGGGGCGCCCGCTGACGGCGACGATGTTGGGCTCCGCCAAGATCTTCGCCAGCCTGTTCTGCTGCAGGGCGTCGAGCAGCCCAAAAAACTGCTGCCCGTTGTTGACGATGCCGAACTCCACGGACTGGCCGCCGGTGTCGGTGATGGTCTGGATCGCCCCGGCCGCGTTGGTCGTGTTCGACAGCAGGCCGCTGACGCCCGTGCTGACAAAGCCGCCCGTAGAGTTGAGCAGCGACATATCGACGCCGAGCCGGCGGAGCTTGGTCCGCGACACCTCGAAGACCTTGACCTTCAGCAGCACCTGCTGCACGCCGCCCACGCTGATGTTGTTGATCACCTTGGGTGAGTAGTCCTGCGCGAGCTCGACGATGGGCGTCACGTAATCGGGCCGGTCAATAAAGCCCGTCAGCACCAGTGCGCTGCTGTAGCGGTAGACGCGGATCGACGAGTTCGGGAACTGTGTCTTGAGCGCGTGCTCCAGCTCGCGTACGTCGCCGTAGATGTAGACGTCCACGGCGTGGATCGTGCCGTCCTCGTCCCACAGGTTGATGGCCGTCACGCCGGGCTTCTTCGCCGCCACCTGCACCTGGGTGGCGCTCAGGGGCGTGACGGTGAGCAGCTCGGGGTTGTTGACCTGCACCCTGGGGATACGCTTGCCCAGCGTCAGGATGCGGCTGGTATTGGTCGTGAGCTCCAGCTTCTCGCTGGTGCGCTCGATCTTCTTGATCACCGACTGGCTGGCGGTGATGATCTGCGCGTCGGCGCGGGGCAGGCACACGAGCCACGCCGCCGCGGCCGCCACGGCCAGCAGCAGCCAGCGGGCGTCGGGCGCCAGGCCGGCGGCCGGGAGCTGGGCGGAGGCCGCCACGCGTGTGTGGGCGGGCGCCACTGGGGTCAGGCCCCGTGCGGGTTGGTACATCCTTGTACTTCCTTTGAGTCGGCGCCGAGCGGGCGCCGTCGCCGCCGGTTAACCGGCGGGTCCCCCCAAGTTCCTCAGCGGGCGTTCCCTCGCCCCCGTCGTGGCGGGCGCCCGGCGCCCGCCGCATCGCTGTAAGTGTTTCGCTGCGCCTGCCGCTCAGCGGTCGCGGTCCGCTCAGCCGTCCTCGCCGAAGTCGATCGGGAAGTCGGCCGGCGTGGCCTCCGCCGCGGGCGTCGGCTCCGGCACGCCGGGCGCGGCCGGGCCGTACAGCCCGTTGTCGCCGCCGGCGCCGCCATCCTCTCGAACCGGCTTGCCCGACGCACGGTCGAACTCCAGCACGGTCACCTCGTCGGCGAGCACCAGCTCCATCTGGAACGGCGGCTGGTTCTCCGCGGCCTCACGCATCATCTGCACCAGGCCGCCCAAGAAGCTGCTCTTCTCCGACCCGTCTTCAGCGGCGTCGCGGTTCTGCTCTTTCTCGCGGGTGTTCTTCGAGCCGTCCTCGGCAAACAGGTCGTCCGCGGTGATCTCGACCGCGGCGGTCGATACCTCGTCGTTCGGGCTCCGCGGGATCAGGCTCAGCGTGCCCAGGTTCTGCGCCAGGTCGATCTTGCTGGCCTGCTTCGGAGTGACCATCAGCGAGACCGTCTTGGGGATGGTCCGCGCCTCGCCCCCATCGGCCGACCGCTGCACCGCCTGCTCAACGGCGAACACGCGGATGTTCTGCAGGATGACTTTGGTGGTAGGCCGCTCGATGCCCGCCCGGTCGTTGCGGTTGACGAACAGCTGGATGTCGACGCGGTCGCCTGGGCTCAGCAGGCCGGCGGCGCTCTTCTCGGCATTCACAGAGATGGTGGACAGCCGGTAGCCCTCGGGCAGCTGCGAGATCGGGTCGGCGTGCTCCCCTTGGGCCAGCAGCTTGGCGTCCAGGACGGGCTCACCCTGGATGATGTTGGCCCGCGGTCGGCGGCCCGCCAGGTTCTCTAGCTGCGTAATGGCGCCGGGCGGGATGCGGTCTTTGGGCCACTCCATCAGGGTCACCATCGACGAGTCGATGGGGTCGCCTAGGTTGATGTTGTGCACCGCGACGTAAATGGGCGTGGTCTCCAGCGCGACGCCGCCCTGCGCGTTCTTGTCCATGACCTGACTGATGCCGATCGAGGCGACCAGGCCGCAGCCACCGGCGAGCGCGAGCAGCAGTAAGGATTTTGGTTTCATCGGTTCTTTTCGCGTGGGGTGTGCCCGGGGCCGGGCCGTGCGGCGGGGCCACGGGGGCGGGGCAGGCGTGGGCGCGTGCGGTTACGCCGAGGCGGGGACGCACATGCCGGCTCCGTCGGATTCTTCGGCAGGACCGGCGCATCCGGTCCAGGAAAGTTAGGCGCTATCGGCGGCTGACCGGACGCTAGCTTCACCAGCCTGCTCAGCCGTCAGACCAGCATGCCGTTCCAGGCGAAGTAGGCGATCGACCCGATGGCGATGGGGATGCCGTACGGCAGCAGCATCATGCGTGGCTTGCGCTCCGCGGCGATCTCGGCGAGCGCCTCAGGGTTTTTGACCGTGAGGATCTCGTTCCAGATCATCCAGAACTGGCCGTGGTGCTTGTTCCAGCCGCGGCGGACGACCACCATGCCCACGGCGATCAGCCCGCCGATGACCGCCGAGGCGGCGAAGGCGTACAGCGTCGTGACGCCCCACACCCAGGCGCCAACGCCGGCTAGCAGCTTGACGTCGCCGGCGCCCATGCCGCCGATGGCGTAGGCGGGCAGCAGCAGCGCCAGGCCGACCGCCGTGCCGATCAGGCTGTAAACCAGGCCTTCCCAGCCGGCGTATGGGCTGAGGACCGCGCTGTAGACCCAGCCGCTGATGATCATCGGGAAGGTGATCCAGTTGGGCACCTTCAGCTGCAAGCCGTCGATCACGGCGGCGACAATCAGCGTGACGGTGACGAACCAGACGGGCCAGTTCTCGGCCAGGGCGGTGGCTAGTTGCGATGGGTCGAACATGGTGGCGGTCCGAGGAAAGCGTGTTGTCGGGCAAAACCGGTAAGGGGCACGACCGAGAGCCAGTGCGGCCCGTCGCTCTTCCCCTGCGGCGCAAGGCTAGCACGCACACGGCGGCCCGGCGGCTCCGGCGGTCGGCCCCGCGCTTCGGCCCGCCGGCGGTGCGTACACCACGCAGGTTGTGCCGATAACACCGGCGCTGGCCCCGCTCAGTCTTGGCCCAGTAGCCCACAAAAAACCCCCGCCGGCCGGAGCCGACGGGGGCGTGTGGATAAGGCATCTACAACAAGCAGGACGCTGCCGACACGGGGCCGGCCGGATACCGGTGAAACCGGAGCTGGCCCCAGCCTTAGCTGCCAAGCTGCGCCGAGACGTTGTTGAACGTCGTGGCGGCGTTGGTGCCGATGGACTGGATCGCCGTCAAGCAGACGATCACGATCAGGGCCAGCATCACCGCGTACTCGACCGCTGTCGGGCCGTCTTCCGAGGCGAGGAAACGCTGCAGCTTCTTGGTGAACTTCTTCATAACTTCCTCCAAATGCCTTGGGGCAGGCCTCGTCGGCCGGCGCCCTACTTGTTGTCGGGAGCTTTCACACTCGCTCCCGGTTTACGCCCTGCCGCGGCGACCCGCCCCCGTTAGGAGGCCGGCAAGCCCGCCAAACGCCGTACGGCAGAGCAAAAGGTAACGGTCTCTTCCGTACCACCCACGGCGAGGGGCCCGCCCGGCTCTGCCGCCAACTGGCGGCGCCGCCTCCTGCAGCAGCCGATTCGTGCCGCGCCCAAAACGCCTTGCGACGCAGCGGGCGGCGGCCCCTGGCTTAGCATCCCAGCCGTGCGGCCGGGCTGCCCCTCTCGTGAACGGTGACGCGAACGGGCTCTCTGGTCGTGGGCCGCCGGCCGTGCCGGCGGCTCAGGGTCGAGCAAAAAACGATTCGATGAGTTGAGCGAAAAGGGTGAGGCCAACTTGGCTAGGCCGCGTTGGCCCCGCCTGCCGCTCGCCTCTGTCTGAAAGCTAGGTCGATTTCTGGCGGAGTCAAAAAACTTGAGGCCGTTTTTTCTCGCCGGATAATCGCGTGCGTCCGTCAGGACACCCAACCCTAGCTCGTGCATCAGGGCGCGGAGGGACGGCGTGAACACCCGCGGGCGAAATCGGCGCCGTAGGCTTCTGGCATGGGCGTCAGCAGATCCTTCCTGAACCGACTGGCAAGCGCGTTGCCCGGCGGGTACTCCGCCGACTCGGCCCCGGCGAGTGAGCCTACCGCCTGGGCGGCAATCGCCCTGGCGGAAGCGGGATCGCTGGGCCCCGCACGCAAGGCGTGCGATTGGCTAGCCCGTGTGCAGCAACGCACGGGCGCCGTGGGCGTGACGGCGGACCAGGACCTGCCGGCTTGGCCCACCAGCCTCGCGATCCTCGCCTGGCAGACTTACGACGCACACGCTCAGGGCAAGCACTACCAAGCCAACATCGACGCAGCCGTCGCTTGGGCTCTGAACACCAGCGGCCGCACCGTAGAACGCAAACCACAGATCGGGCACGACACGACGCTCGTCGGCTGGTCGTGGGCGCCCGACACGCACTCGTGGCTTGAGCCCACCGCGATGTTCATCCGCGCCCTTTACGCGGCCGGGCACGCAACGCACCCCAGAACGCTCGAAGCTACGCGGATGATTGTCGACCGCCTGCTCCCAACCGGCGGGGCGAACTACGGCAATACCCGCGTGCTCGACCAGTATTTGCTGCCGCACGTTCAGCCTACGGGCCTGGCGATGTGGGCCCTGGCCGCGGCTGGCCCGGACAGCCTCGAAGGCCGCGACCCGCGGATCGGGGCGTCGCTCGACTACCTGCAGGCCGCCATCGCCCGCCCGCTGGGCGTCGCTTCGGCGGCCTACGCCGTGATGGGCTTGCGGTCGCACGGCAGGCAAAGCGGCGAGATCGACGCCCTGCTGCAGTCCCTTGCCGAGCGGAGCCTCCGCGAGCGCAGCCCCTACAAGATGGCCTTGGTCGCCGCCGCGACGCAGACGTGTGTTCGTCCCGAGGCGAATGGCGGGGCAGCGAGCAATCCGCCGTCGCATAACGCCACTTCCAACACCACGGCGGCGCCGGCATGACGAAGAACGGCCAACCCACAGAACCGCTGATCGACCGGCGGACGGCGCTCGCCACGGGCGGCTTGGCCGCGGCCGGGCTGATCGCCGCGCCCTACGCGCGGGGGCTGCTGCGTGGACCCTCGCCGGTCTTCCTTGCAAGCGGGCAGCGCTACGACGGGCCGCTGCGGCAGACAATAGAAGACGGCCTGGCGGCCGCCGGCGTCGACGCAGGGTCGCTCCGCGGCAAGCGGGTGCTGCTCAAGCCAAACCTGGTCGAGCCCTCGCGGCAGATCCCCCACATGACGACGCACCCGGCGGTGATCCTTGCCGCCGCGGAGGCTCTCCGCGGCTGGGGCGCCAGCGTCACCGTGGGCGAGGCACCGGGCCACGTCCGCGACACCGAGACCGCGCTCATCGAGTCCGGCGTGGGCGAGGCGCTCGCCGATGGCGGCCTCGAGTTCGCCGACCTCAACTACCAAGCCGTCGGGTGGCGACGCAACCGCGGCCGCTGCAGCCCGCTCCGCGGCGTGTACCTGCCGCAGTCGGTGCTCGAGGCCGACCTCGTCGTATCGATGCCGAAGATGAAGACCCACCACTGGGTCGGCCTGACGTGCGGGATGAAGAACCTGTACGGCGTGCTGCCCGGCATCAAGTACGGGTGGCCCAAGAACGTGCTGCACCACAACGGCATCCCACAAACCGTGGTGGACATCAACGCGACGCTGCCCCGGGTCATCACGATTGTCGATGGCATCGACTGCATGGAGGGCGACGGCCCCATTCTCGGCAGCCCGAAGCCGATGGGCCTCGTTGCGGTGGGCGCCGACGTGCCGGCGGTCGACGCGACGATCGCCCGCATCATGGGACTCGACCCCCAGAAGATCAGCTACCTCGCGCTCGCCCGCCGGCGGCTTGGGGAGATCGAAGACTCGCAGATCGAACAGCGCGGCGAGCCCTGGCGTCCGCTGCGTAGCCCGTTCCGCATGCTCGACGAGCCGCACCTGCAGGAATTGGTGGCCGTTGACAGCGAACTGGTGACCTGAGCGGTCCGGCGGTGACCGCTCGCGCTATTCGCGCCGCCCGTAATCAGCCGCCGGCATCCGTTGGCAGGTCGGTAGGCAGCACGGTGTCGCCAGCCGCCGGCCGATCCACGGGCTCATCGGTTGGTTCACCCGGCGGCTCCGCATCCGGCGCCGCGGGGCCGTCCGGCGCGAAAGCCTCGCCGGCGTTGAGCTTCATGCCCTGCTGCTCCGCCTGCACAAGCCACGGCGTGCGGTCGATCTGCTCACGCGTTGCCCACGCGCTGGACGGGCCGATCAGCGAGGCGGTGCAGTGCGGGCACGGCAGCGAGGGGTCCTCGGACAGCACCGGCGGGGCCGAGGTGTCGGCCGAAGTCCAGACGGCGTCGCACTCGTCGCACAGCAGAACGATCGCCTCGCACCCGCCGCACCGCCGCAGCCCCAGCGGCCCAGTGCCGCACGAGCGGCAGAAGCCGGCGTAGTACATGCGGTTGGGCGGCGTTGCCATCGACGAATCGCCGGTGTGGGAGGAAACGGAAAAAACAGTGCAGCGAATGTCGGTGGAGCGCTCTGCTAAGGCCTCACCGGGAAAGCTGTGATCACGTTCTTGCCCTGCAGCACCAGCCGCAGGTGTGTGGCAGCCGGCCCGCCGCGGCGGTTGCCGGACTGGCCGCCGATGAAGCCTATCCGCCGCCCCATGTCCACGTCGTAGCGGACGCGGCCACCTTCGCGCTCGGCCACGACGCTTCGGCCGGCGATGGCTTGCTCGTAGGCGGCGTCTACCAGCAGCACCACGGTCTTCGCGTCGCCGGGCTCGAACACTCCGTGGTTGCCCGGCCGGTTCGGCACGTCTCGCGCATGAGCCATGACGTGCAGCAGCCGGTGGCCGTGCTGGCTGCCCCGCGTGTACCGCAGCCCCGCCGGCGACTGGTAAACGCTGCTGCCGACACGCTGCAGCACGCCGGCCGCGTCGGCTACTTCTTCCGCGGAGCGGGCGCTGGTGTCGGTCGCTTGGCGGCCGCCGCCGGTGGGCCCGCTTCTGGTCTCACGATCGGCGCCGGTAGACTCCGACGGGAGGCCCGGCAGCGTGACGCCGAGCGAGGCCTCGAGGTACGGTTTCGCCGCCAGGTAGCCGATGAGCGCGGCCGCCAGCACGACGATCCACGCAACCGGCAGGCGGCCCCGCGTGAGGCGGAGCAGCGTCTGGATCGCGCGGGCAATCTGCTGGGCTTGGCGTGCCATGGTGTCATGATAGCAGCCCGGCGTGGCGGCTACACGCTCCGCGTTGCACAGCTGGTGGGCCGCCGCTTGGGCAATACGCTTCGCCGCTTGCTAGCAACCTCGCCGACCCTTCCGGCTGGTTGGGCTGCGGTGGAGCCGCCGGCCGCCATGTTCCGATGCTTCGGCAAGATGCGCGCCGCGCTGCGATCGCAACCGGCTGAAAAGACCATGGCGCCGACGGAACGAGCAGGAAACACCATGCCGCCATCACCCCAAGCCTGCCGTGTGCCATGGGCGGGCCTCGCGTGGGCCATCGCCTTTTCGTTCGCGGCGCCCGGTGCGTTGGGAGCGGACCTGTACGTCGATAACGTGGCGGGGTCCGACGAGCTGAACGGCGCCCGCCGGTCGACGGCCCGCGGCGCCGGCCCCGTGAGGACGATCAACCGGGCGCTCTGCCTTGCCCGGCCCGGCGACCGCATTGTGATCGCCAAAACCAGCGAGCCGTACCGCGAGCAGCTCACGATCGGCGGCCGGCGCCTGCGAGGGAATTCGCTCCGCCCGCTGACCATCACCAGCGACGGCGCTGTGCTCGACGGGACGGTGCGCGCGGCAACGGGCGCCTGGCGGCATTTGCGCGGCGACGTCTTCGCCATGCGGCCCCGCCGGCTCGCGTATCAGCAACTGCTGCTGGACGGGGCCCCGCTGCAACGCGTCGGGCTGATCTCGCTCGACGGGGCCGCCGCGGCGCTGCGGCCCCGCGAGTGGGCCCTGGTGGGCGGAAACCTGCTGATGCGTACCGACGCTGCCCGCTTGCCGAGCGACTACGACCTCCGCCACGCGGGGCTGCAGACCGGGGTCACGCTCTACAACGCCCGGGACGTGGTGATCGAGGGCTTGGTGATCCAGGGCTTCCAGCTCGACGGCGTGAACGCCCACGGGCTGGTGAAGAACTGTGTGCTGCGGGGCCTTGAATGCCGGGCGAACGGCCGCAGCGGCATCAGCGCCGGGGGCGTGAGCCGTCTGCGCGCCGCAGCGTGCAACGTTTACGACAACGGCGCGGTGCAGGTCCGCACCGAGGCGCTCGCCCGCCTCGATCTGGATGGCTGCGACGTCGAGCGTGACGCGGGCACGCCCGCGTGGTCCGACGGCAGCGGCGGGCTCCGCATCGATGGCGAGCCCGCCGGCGACGAGGACGTGACGCGCTCGCGGGGCGCTAAACGCTTGTCGGCGGCAGCGTCTCTGCCTCGGTCGCAGGCGGCCGGACGCTAGAGCGGCGGGCGAAGTAGTAGACGGTAGACCCAGCGCCGACCGTCAGCAGCACCAGGGTGTGGCCGAAGGCGATCAGGAACCCATCGTCGAAGTCGAACCCGAATCCGTCGTACAGCCACGCGACCACGGCCTCTCGCCCGCCGGCGCCGTTCGGCGTTGGTATCACGGCCGCCGCGGTCAGCTCGAACGGGACGATCGCCAAGTGCTGCCAGAACGACGGGGCGTCGAACGGGAGGCCCAACGCAACGCAGTAAAACGACGCCACCAGCAAAGCGTCGATGGCCAGGCAAGCCAGCAGCACCGCGCCGAGCCAAGCCTTGTGGGTCCGGTACACGCCCCACGTGCGGACCAACGCCGCGAGTGGCCCGCCGATAGCCGGGACGCGGCCGACCAGCCGCTCCAGCCCGGGGCCGGCCACACCGGGCACAAACAGCACCGCAATGCAGGCCGTGATCGCCAAGGACACCAGCAGCGCCGTATCGAACGCGATACCCACTTCTGCCGGTGGCTGTGTCGCACCTTGCGGCTGACAGAAGCGGTAGGCAACGCCCGCCACCAGCAGCATGGTCGCCAGGCCCGCCACCCGATCGACCACGATTGTCGTGACCGCAGCGGCCCGCTTGCCACGCTCGCCGCGGGCGAGCACCACGGCTTTGTAGAGGTCGCCACTCACGGCGCCCGGGCCCACGAAGTTGAGGGCGAAGCCCAACGCGCCGACACGCAGAGCCTCGGGCAACGACAGAGCGATCCCCGCCGCTCGGGCGACGCAGAACCAACGTACAAACCCCAGCGAGATCGCCACGGCGGCCAACGCCACCGCTGCCGCCAGCAGCCACCAGTCTTTCGGCTGCGTGGTCAGCTGCTGAAGCGAATCGCCTTGCAGCGCGCACCAGAAAAGGTACGCCAGCACCGACACGCCGAGCACCAGCTTCGCCGATCCGACAGCCACCTGCCGCCAGCGGCCCGGGCGTTGCCCGGCCGGTGCGCTCGACGGAGTTGAAACCGCGGGACGCGGGGCGTCAGCAGGCATGTCGCGTCGCTGGGGCGGGTCGGATGGGCCGAGGCGGCGGCCGGGGCAGGGCGGACGGGCGGGGTGCGGATAAGCGAGGTGCGGGTAAGCGAGGTGCGGATGCGCGCGCTCCACGGCTACCACGCTACGAGCGCCAGTGCGTTGCGGGCCCCGGTCCGCAACGCGCCAGAAGCTTCCCCGGGCGCCTTGCAGCCCCGACCGCATTCACCATAATCAGCGAGCTAGGAAAACGTAGCACACCTAGCTGCGGGGGATTAGCTCAGTTGGGAGAGCGTTTGGCTGGCAGCCAAAAGGTCACCGGTTCGAGCCCGGTATCCTCCACTTCACCCTCACGCCATAGCTAAGCCGTCGTGACACATTAACCGGGCGGCATCGACCAGACGGCGTTGACATTACAGGGGCCTTACCGGTCGCCGGCGAGTGTTTCTCGAGCCGCTGGCGTGTCTGTGGGGGGTAGCGGCTCGCATCGGCACGCCTATACCGCTTGCGCGGCGATTCAAGATGCGGTGCTGACCGTGGGGTGCCGACGGGGGGTGCCGACGGGGGGCTTCGGCCGACACGGCCCGAAGACCAGCGAGCGAAACCGAAGCAAGAGGCGCCTGTCGGCGGCGTTGACGCCGCGTGCAGCAATCGAGACGGCGGCCACGGACCGATGGGCGTCTTTTCTACGCCCTCCCGGATTTGCGATCCATGCCGGCGCCGCACCCCCACCCCGTCACGCCCTCGACACCGCCGGCCGCGACGCCTTGGGTCGTTTCCCGCCTCTCGGCGATGATGATCCTGGAGTACGCGTCGCTCGGATTGTGGATCGTCACCGTCGGCGCCTTCCTCAGCGCGAACACGGGCGCCGCCGGCTCCGGCATGTTCAGCGCGGGGTTCATCGGCCTGGCGGCGACAAGCCAGGCGCTAGGCAGTTTGTTCGCGCCCGTCCTCGTGGGCGTGGCGGCAGACCGGTTCTTCCGTAGCGAGCGGCTCCTCGCCGGCCTGCACGCGGTTTGCGTCGGCTGCTTGTGGCTGATGTGCACGGCCCCGACGCAGGCCGCCTTCTACGCAGCGCTGCTCGTGTACTTCCAGGCGTACGCGCCGACGGGGACGCTCGCCAACAGCCTTTCGCTCAGGCACCTGCCCGAGGCAGAACACACGTTCGCGCTGGTCCGGTCGCTTGGCACGGTTGGCTGGATCGCCGCGGGTGTGGCCGTCGGTTATCTGTGGCCGGCGTTGTTTGGCCGCGGGATCGAGGCGACGCTCGTGCCGCTGAAGCTCGCCGCCGTGACGCACGCCGTGACGGCGCTCTACTGCCTGACCCTGCCCGAGACGCGCCCTCTGCAGCGGGGCGGCGTTGGCTGGCGGTTGCTGGCCGGCAGCGGCCACCTGCTCCGCGACCGGGGCTTCCTCGTATTCTTGGCGATTTCGCTGCTCATGACCGCCCCGTCGCAGTTCTACAACAGCTTCGTCAACCCGTTTCTGAACCAGACCGGCTTCGGCCACCCCGCGGCGAAGCTTACGCTGGGGCAGGCCGCCGAGGTGGGGTGCTTGCTGCTGCTGCCGGCGTTGATGGCCCGCTTCGGCCTGCGCCGGCTGCTGCTTGTGGGCGGGGCAGCTTGGGGCGTCCGCTTCGCCATGCTTGCCGCGTACGGGTACACGGGTCTGTGGATCGCCTACCCGGCGATCTTGCTGCACGGCGTCAGCTTCGTCTTCGTCTACATCGCTGGGCAGCTGTACGCGGACCGCGTTGCCAGCCGCGACGCCCGGGCCGCCGCACAGGGGCTGTATATGCTCGCCACCGGCGGCTTGGGCCACCTGCTTGGATCGATCCTGGGGCAGTATTCGCAGGCAGCGCTGCTCACGCCCGAGGGGGTCGACCCCGCGCCGTACCGCTGGGGCGCCTTCTGGCTGATCCCCTGCGGCTGCAGCCTGCTAGCGTGTGTGCTCGCGGCCGCCTTCTTCCGCGAAGCCGCAAGGAAACGAAGCTAAAGCTACAGCGGTTCTTGAGTTGGTGTAGCCACCTGGCTGCGTGGTGTTTCCTGCAGCGGCGTCGGGCTGCATCGACGATGCACCGCATCGCCTGCTTCGCCCTCCTTGCCGCAGAAAACACCCCTTCGCCATCTGGCTACACCAACTCAAGATCCGCTGCAGTCAGGAATGATGCGAGCGCCCACACCGACGACGAATCTACTCTACGACCACAGCTTGCGGTCGAGCGTGCGGTAGTTCACCGCCTCGCTGATGTGCTCTGGGCCAATGGTTTCGGACCCCTCCAAGTCCGCAATCGTGCGTGCGACCCGCAGCACCTTGTCGTGTGCGCGTGCCGACAGGCCCAGGTGGTGGACGCTGTCTCGCAGCAGGTCGGCGCCGTGCGGCTGCAGCTCGCAGAAGCGGCGGACCTCACGCGAGGTCATCTGCGCGTTGGTGCGAGTGGCCGACCCCTCGAACCGCTCGCCCTGCACCGCCCGCGCGGCCAGGACGCTGCCCCGCATTTCTCGGCTGCTCGTGCCGTCTGCCTTGCCGCTCAGTTCGGTGTAGCCGACAGCGGGCACCTCGATGTGCAGGTCGATGCGGTCCAGCAGCGGTCCGGAGATCTTGTTCATGTAGCGCTCGATCTGCGGGACCGAGCAGTGGCACTCCCGCCGGGTGTCGTTCCTGTAGCCGCACGGGCACGGGTTCAGGGACGCGATCAGCATAAAGTCCGCCGGGAAACGCGTGGAAGTGAGGGCCCTGCTGATCGTCACGTGCCCGTCTTCCAGCGGCTGGCGGAGGACTTCGAGCGTCTGCCGGTTGAACTCCGGCAGCTCGTCGAGGAACAGCACGCCGTTGTGCGCTAGGCTGATCTCGCCGGGCGACGGGGTCGAACCGCCGCCAACCAGCCCGGCGTTGCTGATGGTGTGGTGGGGCGCCCGGAAGGGCCGTGTCACCAGCAGCGATTCGCCGGCGGCGAGCCTGCCCACCGCGCTGTAGACCCGCGTGGTCTCGATTGACTCGTCGGCGAAGAGGTCTGGCAGGATTGTTGGCGCCCGCTTCGCGAGCATCGTCTTGCCGCTGCCGGGCGGGCCGAGCATCAGCAGGTTGTGGTTGCCGGCCGCGGCGATTGTCATCGCCCGCTTCGCCATTTCTTGGCCGCGGACGTCGGCGAAGTCGATGTCGTAGGCCCCGTGCTCGCGGAAGAGGTCCTGCACCCGGCAGGGCTCGGGCTCGACCTCGGCGGCGCCGGACAGAAAAGCGACCGCCTGCGTGAGGCTATCGATCGCGATCACGTCGAGCCCTTCGACCACGGCCGCCTCTTCGGCGTTCGCCGACGGGGCGAGCAAGCCCTTCACGCCCTGCCGGTGGGCGGCGATCGCCATCGACAACGCCCCTTTCACGGGCCGCATCGAGCCGTCGAGCGCCAGCTCGCCAACCACGGCATACTCGCCGAGGCGCTCCGAGGCGAGTTGCCCGCTGCCCGCCAGCACGCCAAGGGCAATCGGCAGATCAAAGCTCGAGGCCTGCTTGGGCAACTCCGCCGGGGCCAGGTTTATCACCACGCGGTCGTGCGGCCGCACAAAGCCGCTGTTGACCATCGCCCGCTCAATGCGGTGGGTGCTCTCGCGGACGGCGGCCTCGGGCAAGCCGACCAGGATCGTCTTCGGGATCGCGCCCGGCGAGACATCAACTTCCGCCACGACAGGCACGGCGTCGATGCCAAGCAGGCTAAAGGTCCGCAGCTTGGCGAGCATCGTGGGGACTCCGGGCTTGCCGCGGAAAAACTGTACGCCCGTTCATATAACCGGCGACGGCCTCGCGGTGCAAGCACGCAGCCGGAATTTTCTGCCCGCGCATAGAAAAACCGGCCGGGCAGCTTAGACCTGCCCGGCCGGTGTATCGACGGCGTCCGACCCCCGGGCGGGGACCGAAGGTAGAACCGATGCTAGTTTTTTCTACGCCGGCAGCCCGTGGCGCCCGCGAGGCCAACCATGATTAGCAACACACTGGACGGCTCTGGAATCTGCCGCTGCGTGAAGGTCTGTGTGAAGGTCGTGAGCCGTGCCCTGTCGAACGTGTCCTGCTGTCCATCCGGCAGTTGGCCGGTGAACTCCCCGGCGCCGACGAAAATGTCTTTGGTAATGTCCAGCGACGTGAAATTCGTCCCCGGGCCAAACACAACTTCGTCGAAGAGGCTCACAGGGCCCTGAACGCCATTGAGGACGTTGTTCTCGATCCCCAGACCGAAGTCCTCGCCGCCCGGCTCACCAACGATCACTTCTTCGATGGCCGCTACGCCCGAGTTGCCTTCGAGCACGGGCACAATCGCTGTGCCGGTGAGCGAAGCGGACTCAAACACCATCAGCGGGTCCAGGATGGTGACGGTGAACAGCAGGCTGGCGTCCAGCACCGGCGGGCCGATCACACCGGCGGCGAAGGCGACATTGAAGATGAGGCCGATCTCGCCGGTCGTCGCGTTCTCGAACCCCTCAACGATCACCATCTCCGAGGACGGCGTCCCCGGCTGATTGGTGTAAACAAAGTTCGAGAACTCTTTATCGCCCACAACAATCGTGCCCGCCCCGTTTTCTATGTCGGCCAGGGTTACCTGATCGCCGACACCAAATTCGGTGGCGACCGTCATGGTCTCCGCGGCCGCGGTAGACGACAGGAGGGCGGCGGCCGCCAGCAGGACAATGGCGCTGGTGGCACGCCTAGGGATGTAATTCATCGTGCAAATCCTTGGTTGTCGTACAGCCACGGGGTGTGGCGTTTGTAGTTAGTGCAGCCGCCGATGGCGGTTGAGACATCTATAGCCGCTACCAAGACATCCGTTTGTTGCGGCGTTGATGGATCCCGGTCGGCGACTTCAGCTTTCGCTTCTCTCGCGAAGACGAAGTCCGCGTCTTGTTAGCTTTCGACTTCCTTGCCGCTGGACGGCTCCGCTGCGGCGCGGCGCGTCCAGGTTGCCAGTCCTCGCCGACATCGGCGTCGTCGTGATCGGTCAAGCCGGAGGAAAACGGGGGCATTTGCGAGAACCTTTCGCTAGTGCATACGTGAGTCGATGCCTGTCGATCTCGGCTCTTTTGGGACGAACGGCATACTCAAAGCAGCCGATCCCCGGTTCGGGTTGTCTGTCCAGACACTGGCGCTATCTCCCATTAACCACCACTGACACAGCAGTCCACTGTGGTGTACTACGCCCGTTATGGCCGACGCATGTCGCCGTGTAGTTTGTGCGCAACAGACCTTGCCTCGCGGTACAAACGCCGCAGGTCCCCCGCCGCGTCGATGTCGGGTAGGTAAACCCAAGACCCAAGCTGCCGCGACCAGAGTTCGCCCGGTGGATTCGTTTCCTGATCACACACTACGACCAAGGTGCGGGCAGACTGCTTGAGCAGCCGCACCAGGTTCTCGTACCCGGTTAGATCGACCGGTTCCTTCCCGCGCATCCCGTTGCCGACGGACAAAGAGGTCGCCGTAGCGAGCCGGCCGAGCCTTCCGCTGGGCGCTGCTGCTTCCTCGCCTGGCGAAATCACGTCGCCCGCGTCGTGTTGTACGGATTCCCCGACGAAGCCCACGTGAGGCGGGGGGACACCGGCGAAGTCGCCTCTGTATTGCGTAGTTTCCCTCTGCACACCTGACTCCGCATGGCGGCTTGCCGGGGACTCGCGTGAGTCAGTTGAACGGGACTGATCACAAGCAGCTGGAGCAGTCTGCAGACCCGACACGCTTCCGTAGATGTCTACGACGGCAAGCGGAAATGCACGCAGCACCGCCTCTCGCATTGCTTGGCTCGGCGTTGCGAAGGCCACCGTCTCCCAACCCTCGTCTCGAGCGGCTGCACGCATACGCCGCCGCACAGCGTCCCGCTGGCTGACGAGCAAGCAAGACCACAAGGAAGACGCTGCGACGACGGATTGCCCCGCGCCGTAGCGACCCCCGGTTTCAGGCGTGACCAGACTAACGCCCTGGGATGCCATGATTTACAACCTGCCCCGCGTGAGAATGTCTAGAGCCGGGACCGAACTAATTAGGACGACTGGCTGCCCCAACAACGCCAGTCGTGGACCGGAGGAACCATGGCCTATCACGCTACCGCGGCAGTGCACCCGCCTGCTTACCCGCTAAGAACACCTGGCGCGTAGCCTCCATACAAGGCGGCCGTGGTGCGCCCTGTAATCGAATTGAACGCTACACCCTCACCACGCCATCTTTCGGCGGCGCCGGCGGTGCATGCCGTTGAACGAGGCCGGGGTCCTGCCGCGCTTCCGGCCCATCTCTGGCTTCTTGCGGCGCGTGTCGTTCGGGCGAGAGCCGCCCCGATGGCGTGCGGCGCCTGCGTCCGCGTAGTCTGCTTCGTTCGCCTCGTAGCTCAGTTCGCTACTCATGATCCGTGCTCCTTTGGAAAGCCCGTTTAACTGCGGGTCTGTGAGCGTGTGCAACTCGACGAGCGCAACACACAGCGCGCAGCAGTTACGCTCAGAGACGCGTTATGCCGATGCGATCTGCGTGCCAGAAAGCGGTCGTCGGCACGGGGCGTTAGCTAACGCCAATAGAGGTCGGCATTTGTGCGTTTGCCGATCGGTGGCGACTGGCAGATGCCTTCAGAGGGACGCCTCACTGTTTGGGTGAGGGACTCGGCAGCGACGTCTTGTAAAACACGACCAATTCGAAAGTTGCACAGCGGATCCCCATTCAGGTGAGTGCTCACCACAACTGGGAGCCTCGCGGCACACAAAAAAGTGATCTAGGGCGCAACCGTGGGGCACCTTGTTGTTGACGTACACGCGTGGCTGCGGCCGATGGGAACCGCCGGGGAATCTGGGTGAACCTCAACGCGCGGCCGACGGCTGATGGCGCGTGCGTATCGGCTGGATGCTGCGAAACCCGCCTATGGCGGTGAGCGATCGGCGTCCGGCGCAAGCCGATACACGCCGGCCCGAGAAAGACGCTCCGGAGCTACCGGTACGCCCGGATTTTTTGGGAGGCTTCGCAAAGAAGGGCCGCCCACGTCGACGCAGGAGACCTGTTGCAGCGGAGTCACGCGAATGCGTCGCCGGCGTCGTCGGCGTCTTTTTTCAGCTGTGCAAGCAGCCGCGTCATCGTGTTCGGGTGCACCCCAAGCAGCTTTGCGGCCTTGCCTTTGTGCCCATCCGTCGATCGCAGAGCTTGCGTCACCGCGAGGCGACGGAGCTTCCCGAGATTGGTGAAGGGCAACGCCTGATCGGCGTTGCTGCTTGGCTTGTGGTTCGGGAGCGTCGGCTCGCAGTCCAGCACGTACGCCTGCTCAATCACGTGCCCCAGCTGCCGGATGTTGCCGGGCCAGCTGTATTCGCAGAAGTCGCGTACCGCATCAGGCGAAGGCCGCCACAGTGCACGGCCGTAACGAGCGGCGAACTTTTTGGCGAAGAATTCGATAAACGCGGGGATGTCTTCTGCGCGTTCACGCAGTGGCGGCACCCGCAGCTCCACCATGTTCAGGCGGTAATACAGGTCTTCGCGGAAGCGGCCTTCGGCGACCTCGACTTCGAGATTGCGGTTGGTTGCCGCAACCACCTGCACGTCAACAGGCTCTGGCCGTGCCGAGCCGACCGGCGTGACTTCTTGTTCTTGCAGCACCCGGAGCAGTTTTGGCTGCAGCTCGAGGGGCATCTCGCCTACTTCGTCCAAGAAAACGACACCGGCGTGGGCCGCCCGAAAAACGCCCAGGCTGCGGCCAGCGGCGCCGGTAAACGCCCCTTTCTCGTGGCCGAAAAGCTGGCTCTCGGCCAGCGTGGCGGTCAACGCCGCACAGTTCACGGGCACAAAGGGCTGCTTCGATCGCGGGCTCAGCCGGTGCAGCGTCTGGGCCCACACCTCTTTGCCGGTGCCCGTTTCCCCGGTGACGAGAACGGTGCACTGCACTTCGGCCGCCTTCTCGGCGTGCCGGGCGATTTGGGTGATCCGAGAACTCGACCCCAAAATCCAGCTGTCTGGCGACTCGACAGGAGTCGTCAGCAGCGAGTCGATCGACGGTGAAGAGGCCGCGTCAAGCATTTTTGCCGACGCTAACTACGCACGTACCACGTCCCTGCCAGAGGAGTCGCTGCCTGGCTGAAGGCGTGGAAAAGCTCAGGAAATCACCGAGTGGCGAACGGTGCTGCGGCCGACAGCCGCAATGAGAAGCGATTCACCCGAGCTGCGTCATTAGCGTCCCAACCTAGGGCCAATTCTCTGAACCACGTTTGCTCTGCCCCCGCATCTGCGGCAATCACCGCAGGTGCCTCAGTGCGTCGCAGTTTAACTCCGCTTGAGGGATGCCTCAACAATTTGGAATCCGAGCGTCACGGAATTAACGCAATGAGCTACGGTTGCGCAAAACATGCCGAATCTTCCGCGTACGCGGTTTCCCGCTGACATAGCTTAGCGGTGGGCGAAAGTTTGACGAGCAGGTTCTGGCGATTGCGGCTTCACGCACCCAGCAAGCGCGCGAGCAACGCTTTCGCTTCGATCGGGTCTTCAGAACCGGCCACGATGGATCGGCCGTCGGCGAAGATCGTCACAGTATGCGGCGGCAGCTTCAGGCGGACGAAGAACGGGTTGCTGGAGACCTCGCCCAGCGGCCGCAGGCGCGTCGCGAGTGCGGGGAGGTCGAGTTTTGCCGCTTGTGCCGGGCGGACCTGCACGGCGTTGCGGCCGCAAAGCGTAACGGCCTCGCTGCCGAGTTTACCGCCGAGCCATGGGAACTGGCGGTCGTCGCAGGTGGGGCAGCTGCCGGGGGGGTGCAGGTTGGCGAGGTCGAATTGCCGGGTGCTGCTGTCCCACAGGTCGACGACGGTCAGTTTCCGGCACACGGCCTCGGTTGCCCCGGACAAGACCTTGATGGCTTCGGCCGCCTGCATCGAGGCGACCACACCCACGGCTGGACCGAGGACGCCAGCGGTATCGCACGTCGGCGTGGCGCCGGGGGCGGGCGGCTCTGGCACTAGGCACGTGAGGCACGCGGACTGGCCCGGCAGGATGGTGAGCACCTGCCCTTCGGCGCCAAGGCATCCGCCGTACACCCACGGCGTGCCGGACTGCACGGCGTAGTCGTTGATCAGCAGCCGGGTCTCAAAATTGTCCGTGCCGTCGACAATCACGCCCGCGCCGGCGGCCATCTGCCGGATATTCTCGTGCGTGACGTCTGCGACGACCGCCTCGATGGCGACCTGCGAGTTGACCGCCCGGAGCTTTGTGGCTGCGGCGACCGCTTTTGGCGAGCCCTCGGCGGCGTCTTTCTCATCGAACAACACCTGCCGCTGCAGGTTGCTTAGCTCGACAAAGTCGCGATCGACAATGCGGACCGTTCCTACCCCCGCACGGACCAGCAGACTGGCGGATAGCGAACCCAGCGCTCCGCAGCCGACCACCACGGCCGTGCCCTCCGCTAGCCGCTGCTGCCCCGCTACACCGATAGGGGCAAACCGCTCTTGCTTGGAGTAGCGGGCGCCGTGGTCGGGCGGCGGCGAAGCTTCGTGGGATTGAGGGTTCATCGGACGCGCATGCGCGGTTTTGCGAGGGGGCGAGGGGGCGACGCAACCACCGCACCAGCGTGCGGTCGCGAGCATCAAGATACGCTCCGGCGAGCAGCCGGTCTGCCTCGCACAGGCGTGGGCGGCCCCGTTGCCGGTGGGCTATTCGTCGCCCAGTGCCCGGGCGTGGCGGTCGCGTTGCATCGCCACACGCAGGGCCGACGCGGTTGGCCCCGCCCCCTCGGCTACGGCCTCGGGCGTGCCGGTGGCGACGACGGCTCCACCCGCTGCGCCGGCGCCCGGGCCGAGGTCGATCACCCAGTCGGCCGCCATCATCACCTGGACGTTGTGCTCGACAATCAGCAGCGAATGCCCCACGTCCGCCAGGGCGTTGAAGCAGTCGATCAGCTGCACTACATCGGAGAAGTGCAGGCCGGTTGTCGGTTCGTCGAGCACGAACAGCGTACGCCCTGCTGGTTTGCCGGCAAGGCGCCCGGCAAGCTTCAGCCGCTGGGCTTCGCCGCCGCTCAGCGTGTTGGCCGGCTGGCCGAGCTGCAGGTAGTCCAGCCCGACGTCCAGCAGCACTTTGAGCTTCGCTTGCACGCGGTTTTGCCCGCGGAAGAAGCGGAACGCCTCGTGGGCGGTCATCTGCAGCACCTCGGCGATGCTCCGCCCCCGGTAGGTGACGTCCAGCACCGCCCGCTGGTAACGCCGGCCGTCGCACTCCCGGCACTTCATGTTCACGTCGGCGAGGAACTGCATGTCGATCTCGAGGTACCCGGCCCCGGAGCACGCGTCGCACCGCCCGCCCTCGACGTTGAAGCTGAAGTGGCTGGCGGTCAGGCCGCGGGCCTTGGCCTCGGGCTGCTCGGCGAATAGCGACCGGATGGGGTCGAACGCCTTGATGTACGTCACCGGGTTGGAGCGGGGCGACCGGCTGATCGGCTGGGCGTCGATCAGCAGCACCTCGTCCAGCGTGCCCGCGCCCAGCAGGTCGCCGTGCGGCAGCGGCGCGGCGGTGCTGGGCGACTCTCTGCCCTTGGTGCGTGCCAGGATGTCGCACAACGCCGGGTAGAGCGTTTCGAGCACCAGCGAGCTCTTGCCCGCGCCGCTCACGCCCGTCACGACGCAGAGGACGCCCAGCGGCACGGTGACGTCGATCGACTTCAGGTTGTTGCCCGCGGCGCCAAGCAGCCGCAGGGCGTCGTCGGTTACGGGTCGGCGTCGGCCGTCGCCGTACACCCGGCGGCCCGCCAGCCAGTCCGACGTGCGGTTGCCGCTGCTGCGGATCAACTCGTCCGGCGGGCCCTGGAAGACGACCCGCCCGCCCTCGGCGCCGGCCTGCGGGCCGAATTCGACGACCTGGTCCGCCGCGTGGATGACGGCCTCCTCGTGCTCGACCACTACCACCGTATTGCCGCGGTCACGCAGCCGGCGGATCGCGGCCGCCAGGGCCGGCACGTCTGCCGGGTGCAGGCCGACGGAGGGCTCATCGAGCACGTAGAGCATGTCGACTAGGTTCGAGCCCAGCGTGGCCGTCATCGCCACACGCTGCGACTCGCCCGTGCTGAGCGTCCGCACCGATCGATCGAGCGTCAGGTAGCCCAGGCCGACCTCGACCAAGTACCGCAGCCTGGTCATCGCCTGGCCGAGCGCCCGCCGGGCGACCGCGGCGTGTTCGCCCTGCAGGTCGAGCGTGGCGAGCAGCCGCTCGGCGTCGGCGGTGGTCAACTGGCACAGCTCGGCGAAATTCTTCCCCGCCACGCGGACCGCCAACGCCGGCGGCTTCAGCCGGGCCCCGCCGCACCCTGGGCAGGGCCGATAAGAACGCCAGCGGCTGAGGAAGACGCGGATGTGCATCTTGTACTTCCGGCGCTCGAGCCACCGGAAGAACCCGTCGAGCCCGCCAAACTCACGCTCAGGCACGCCGTGCTGGATGAGCTTGACGTGCTCCGGCGTCAGCTGTGCGAACGGCACGTCGACCGGCAGGCCGTAGTCACCGGCCAGGGCAAGCAGTTCGTCCAGCTCGTGCCGGTACGCCGGCGTATTCCAGGGGGCGATGGCGCCATCGCGGATCGACTTGCTGCGGTCCGGCACGACCAGGTCCATGTCGTTCTCGGCGACGCTGCCGAAGCCCTCGCACAGCTCGCACGCCCCCAGCGGGCTGTTGAAGTTGAACAGCTGCGGCTCAGGCGGCTGGAAGTCTTGCTGGCAGGCGTCGCAGCGTAGCTCGGAGCTGAAGGCAAGCCGCCGCCACGGGCGGCCGTCGATCGTTTCGCGAGAGCCTTCGTCGGCATCGCTCTTCTGCGGTTCGCTGCTGCCGGCTGCCTCGACCAGCGCGACGCACCGGCCGCCGCCCGCGGCTAGAGCCGCTTCGATCGACTCGGTCAGCCGTGCCTCGCGCGCGGCGGAGATGGCGACGCGATCGACGACAACAATCGCCCCGGCGCCCGCGTCGAGCCGCGGCGGCTGGTCACCGGCCAGGGAGGCGATCCGTCCGCCGGCCACCAGCCGGACGTAGCCGCTGGACCGCAGCTCCGCCGCCCAGTCCGCCTGCTCGTCGGCGTTGGGCGTGGTGGCGGCAAAGCCGAGCATCGCCTTCGTGCCGTCGCCGAACCCGGTGAGCCGCTCAGCGATCGACTCGGCCGTGTCACGCCGCACCGG
>JBCCQL010000007.1:0-22427 GCA_039024355.1 Planctomycetota bacterium | reverse complement strand
GGGGGTGGGGGGCGGCCGCGGGGCCGGCGGGGGGGGGCACGGCCCACGCCTGGCGGCGTGGGCTTCGCTGGGGTTTGGATCGTCGACCGTTGACCGCTACCCGTTGAACGCTAACCGACGCCGTGCTGATCTTCCGACGCGACGCTGACCGAGCGCTATGTCACGCCCCCTCGCCCTGACGCTTTGCCTCGCCGCGGCCGCGGTCGGTATGGGGCCGGGGCTCGGCGCTGCGCTGATCGCCGGCGACGCAGAGCGATCGGCTGCCGTGGCGGAAGGCACGGGCGAGGCGGCGGGGCCTGCAGCGCCGCATCAGCAGACCCGCACACCGGCGCCGGCCGATAGCGGCGAGAGCTTCCTGCGGCGTTGGCTGCGTCGTGCCGCGGAACACACGCCGCCGCCCGAGCACGGCACAACGCCAAGACTCTTGCCCGCCCCTAGCCCGACGCCCGAACCTGCACCCGAGCCGGCCAGCCCGTCGGACCAACCGGCGCCCGCGGTGGACGCGGAGCCCGATGCCGGCCGGGCGGCTGGTGAGCCGCCGGCTTTGGTGGCGCCATCGGCCGGCGAGGAGTCTGCGGGGCTGACCGCCGTACCCGAGGCAGAGGCCTTGCCACCGCCTTCGGAAGCGGAATCCCTGCCGCCACAGGCGGAAGCCCAGCCGCTGCAGGCAGAAGCCCTTCCGCCGGTGCAAAAGATCGTCCCGCCGCCCCTACCGATGCCCGGAGAGCTCGACACGCCTGTCGATGCGGCGGACGAAGGCGCCGACCGCGGGCCGCCGGCAGAAGACACGCTGCCCCTCTTCGCTGCCCCGCCCGCGACTGCCGAGGAAGTTCCTCGCCGCGAACTCTTCGAACCGCCAAGCGACGCGATCGACCCCAGCGGCGACGCACCCGACCAACGCGGCGACCCGGTCGCTTTCCCATCGCTGCCGCCCGACCCGTACGCCGAGGAGCACGCCACGCTGCCGCCGCTGTGCGTCGAGCTCGACCACCACGGCGGGTCGTTCTTGTACACGCCCGAGGGCGACGGCTGGCACGAATACTGGGCCGAGCACCAAGCCAAAGAGCTAGGCGGGCACGGCGGCGGGCACGGCAAACACGACGAACAGGGCGGCCACCACCACGCTGAGCCGCCCAAGCGGCTGCCCGAGTGGTTCCAGGCGCCGCAGCCCTGCACACGCTTCCCGGGGCTGCCAACGACCGAGTACCTAGGCGCCGACCCCATCCAGCTCTCGGGCCAGGCGTGGCCCACGCCGCTCAGCCGAACCACCTGGGGCGGCTACCAATGGGAGCCCCGCTTTGTGGCCGCGGGCGTGTACGACGTGTTCGGCATCGCCTTCCGCGAGGGCGGCGTCCGCCAAGACGGCCTGGGCCACAACCTGACGCTCGACGCCGACCTCCGCCTGACCGGCACCGAACGCCTGCACCTGCAGCACCGGCCCATCGGCGAGGACGGCTCCGGCGGCTCGTTCTACCAGTTCAACGACGTCGACGCCTACCAAGACAACTCGACCGCCGAGCCGGCACGCATCTGGCTCGAGGGCGAGGTGGCCAGCGTCCTCAGCGGCTGGCTGCACAACCCGACGCAGGCCTGGGACATGAACTTTGCCGTGGGCAAGTTCCCGCTGGCGCTGCACAACAGCCTGCTGATCAACGACGAGGTAGCGGGCGTCATCGTCGGCAACAACAACCTGCCGCTGACCCTGCCGGGAGTGGGCGCCGCGTCAAACCTCAACGCGCGGGCGTTCTGGCTGCTAGACGACGTGAACTCCCTGGCGCCGGGCGGCGGTGAGTTCGGAGGCGGCGCGCCCGGAGACGGTGGACTCGAAGGCGAGGTGCTGCGGGGCGACGTCCTGGGCGCCGACGCGTGGATCGACCTACGGCACGCCTTCCTCGAAGCCACCTACGCCTACCGCCGGGCCGGCGCCTCGGCCGTCGAAGGGCACTACCTGGCGTTGAGCGGCACGCGGTTCTTCGGCACGGCGACGGCCACCGCCCGCGTGATGGCCAAGATTGCCGGGCCGTCCGGCGCCGACGGGCAGCTGCTGGTGCTGGAGTGGAACACGCACCGCAGGTTCGACGCCGGGCTGCTGCCGCGGGCGGGCGTACGCCACGCGGTGGCCTACGCCAACGCGTTCTACGCCACGCGGGGCTGGTCGCCCATCGCCGGCGCCAACTTCAACCGCATCCGCACGTCGTTCGAGGTGAACCCGCTGGTGCAGATCGCCCGCGGCGACCGCGACGACACGCCCGGCCTGGCCCTGGGGGTGCAGCTGTTCGGCCGGGGGGACGACAGCTCGCTGACGCCCGAGCTGGCCTGGGAGGCGCCCAGCGGCGTCAGCATCTTCGGCGCCGGCATGCGCTACCAGCGGCGTACCGGCCCGGGGTCGTTCCTAGAGCTGCGCGGCCTGATCAACGCCTCGCGGCACAGCCCCTTCCAGCGCGACGGCGTCTTCACCAGCCATCACTGGTTCTTCTGACGCGCAAGCCAGGCCTCGTGGATCTCCAAAGCGTCAGATAAACGCTGAGCGATCTGACTGTCCGCAGATTCGCAGAAGTGGGTTTCAAGCAGCGTTGCTACGACGCCTGACGCACACAGCTCAGCTGACAGCCGCGCGACGCTCTCCCCGGAATGGCCGCCCCGCAGGATTGGCGTGTCGTAGGCCACCTGCGCTGCAAGATTCGCCAAGTGGCACGTTGCGTTCTGGGCGTTGGCGCCCCGCCGGCAGTCGGCGACCCATTCGTCAAAGCGGACCCCAACGTCGCACGCTTCGCACATATCATGCAGCCACACGCTGGGGTTGTAGCTGGACCAGAACTCTGAGCTGGTGTCCGCCGGGTTGGCAAGAACCCACGCCCAGAGCCGTGTCAAGTACGTATCGATCGCTTCAACTTCCCGCCGCTTCCACGTGCTGTACCCGCCGTATCGGAGCTTGTAGAAGACGATGTCGGGGGAGAGTCCATCGAGTCCCAATTTCTGAAGCGGATCGACGGTCCCTGGCACGGACCATTCGTCAACCACAAGCTCAAGCAACCGCGGCAAGAAGTGACGGAAGTCATCTACGGTCCCCCAGGTCGTCATCGACTTCTCGGCAAGGCGGCCGAATGCGGTTGCCGGCAGCTCACGCAGAGGGGCCGCCCGCAGCGTAGCCGGATCGCAAAACCCAGGAAACGCGGGGTCGCCGATAACGTCCGTAAACTTGTATTCCCGGAAGACCGTGTAGAGCGAATCGATGGCGGCGTCGAGCTCCCGCCGACGCTCCTCCACGATCGCGCTCATAGCTTCTAGGTCTACTCCGCAACCGGCTCGGCGGTCAGGGCGGTTAGCGCTTGGCGGAGTTCGCGGCGGGTGGACATCGCGTACTCGATGTCCAGCCAGCGGATCTTGCCCGCCGAATCCAGCAGGTACAGGCGGGGGAGCTTGCTGCGGCCCTCGGCCTGGGCGGCGACGGTGGCCAGGGCCGCCCCGTCGGGGTCGACCAGCGAGTAGTAGCCCTCGGCCGGCGGGGGCGGTCCGCCGGTGGCGATCGCCACAACCGCGACGCCCGCCGCGCCGAACCGCTGGGCGACGTCCGGTCCCAGGTCCGCCAGCAGCATACGCGTCATCCAGCCGGCGGCGGCCTGCTTGGGCGGCGTGTAGAAGACGACCAGCGTGGCCCGCTTGCCCAAGAGCGGCCCCAGCGGCTGGGGGTCGCCGTTGGGCGTCTTGAGCAGTGGCGCGCCGTCACCCAAGAGCGGCATCGGGTCGCCCACGCCCACGCGGCACATCGCCCGGTGCTGCTCGCTGAGCGCGACCTTGGGCACCCCTTCGGCGGCATCGGCTGGGGCGCCGGCGGGTGCAGCAGAGGCGGCGACGAGCAACGCAAGAAGGCGGGCGGGTGGCGTTCTTCGGGGCATGGGTGCGGCGTCTGTTCTTCGGAGTCCGGCGGGTCTTCAGAGTCCGGCGGGCCTTCTGCGTACGGCGGGGTGGAATATTCCGGCGAGCCCGCATTCTCAAACCGCCCACGGGCGTGGTCAACGGGGCGGGCCCAGCGGAGCCGCTTTTTTGACGCCCCAACCCGCCGGCGCCATATTCTTGTGCGGCCCGCCAGCGGCCGGGGTTCGGGCGGCGTTCTGTGCGATCGGCGGCAAGATCGGCGCCCGGGCGGCGAAGAGCACCCACGCCCGTCCGCCGCGCCGACGACCTGATGCTACAGCGTGGAGCGTGCCGCCGCCGGCCGCGGCGTTTGCATCGCCGGCGGCAGAGAAAACAGTAGGTATGCCCAGATGTTCGAAACCATCTACCTCTACGCCGCGCTCGCAGGCGGCATTTTTCTGGCGATCCAGTTCGGCATGATGCTGCTGGGCATGGGCGACGACGGCGCGGCCGACAGCGGCTTCGATGGCAATGCGGCCGGCGATGTCGCCGGCGGAGACGTCGGCCTCGATACAGCCGACGCTTCACCAAACGACGAGCACTGGACCCAGAAGGCCGACGGCGACCTTGATGTGCCGGACGGCAAGTGGTTCTTCGAGCTCTTCTCGCTGCGTTCGCTTGCGGGCGGGGCGTTGTTCTTCGGCCTCACGGGGAAGACCGCCCTGGTCTACGGCGTCTCAGAGACGACGGCCGCGCTGTACGCCACGGCGGCGGGCGTCGCGGCCCTGTACGCTGTGTATTGGGTGTTCAAGCAGGTCTTCCGCCTGCAGGTGCAGGGCAACGAAGACGTGCGCAACGCGATCGGCCTGCCGGCCCGGGTTTACCTGCCCGTCCCCCCCAGCGGCGAGGGCGCCGGCAAAGTGCAGTTCAAGATGCAGGGCCGTCTGGTCGAGTACCAGGCGGTCAACGACGGGGCCGAGCGGCTGGCCACCGGCCGGCAGGCGACCATCACGGGCGTCGTGAGTTCCAACACCGTGAGCGTCCAGGCGGCCGAGCAGGCCTGACCACGGCCGCAACACACAACAGGGCCCGGCACACCAACAGGGCTCACATACCAACAGGGCTGACATACCAACAGGGGAAGACCATGCCGAGCACGCTGCTGATTCTGTCCCAACAGAACCCGATCGAGCGGCTGATGTGGCCGGCGGTCATTATCGCCGCGATCGCGTTCTTCGTGATCTTCGTGATCGGCGTCGTGAAGTCGCTGTACAAGAAGTGCAGCAGCAACCAGGTGCTGGTCAAGTTCGGCATGTTTGTCGGCGGCGGCGAGAGCGCCAAGACCATCCACGGTGGCGCCACCATCGTGCTGCCCGCCGTGCAGGGCTACCGCTACCTGAGCCTGGACCCGATCCAGATCGAGATCCCGCTGCGCGGCGCCCTGTCCATCGAGAACATCCGCGTCAACGTGCCCAGCGTCTTCACCGTGGCCATCGGCACGCAGCCGGAGGTGATGAACAACGCCGCGGTCCGGCTGCTGGAGCTCTCCACCGCCGAGATCCAGAAGCAGGCCGAGGAGATCATCTTCGGCCAGCTGCGGCAGGTGGTGGCGTCCATGGGCATCGAGGACATCAACCGCGACCGCGACGCCTTCCTGACGCACATCCAGAACTCGGTCGAGCCGGAGCTGGCGAAGATCGGCCTGGTGCTGATCAACGTCAACATCACGGACATCACCGACGAGTCCGGCTACATCGACGCGATTGGCCAGAAGGCGGCCAGCGAGGCGATCCAGCAGGCCCGCGGCGACGTGGCCGACGAGCAGAAGAAGGGCGAGATCCGCGTGGCCAACGCCGAGCGCGAGAAGGCGGTCGAGGTCGCCAACGCCACGAAGCTGCGCGAGATCGGCACCCGGTCGGCCGAGCGTGAGCAGGCGGTCCGCATCGCTGAGCTTCAGAAGGAGCAGGTGGTCGGCGAGAAGGCGGCCGAGCGAGACCGGGCGGTCGAGGTCGCCAACATGCTCCGCGACCAGACCGTCGGCGAGCGGCAGGCCGAGTTCCAGCGCGAGGTGCAGGTCAACGACGCCGAGCGCGACAAGCGTGTGGCCGTGGCCGACGCCAACGCCACGGCGGTCGACGGCGAGAACGTGGCCGAGGCCAAAGTCGCCCAGTCGCAGGCCACGCTGCTGGTGCAGAAGGCCGAGGCGTACGAGCGGGGCGAGTCCCGCAAGAAAGAGGCCGAGGCGGCCGTCATCGAGGTGCAGAACCGGGCGATGGCCGCCGCGGCCATCGCCGAGGCCGAGCGTGTGGAGGCCGAGAAGCGTGCCGAGCTCGAGGCGCCGGCCAAGGCGGAGAAGGCCCGCGTGGTGGTCGAGGCCCAGGCCGAGGCCGAGAAGCGGCGCCTGGAGGCCGAGGGCGAGGCGGCCGCCATCTACGCCAAGCTGGAGGCCGAGGCCCGCGGCCAGTACGAGATCCTCGCCAAGAAGGGCGAGGGCCTGAAGCAGATTGTCGGCGCCTGCGGCGGCGCCAAGGAGGCCTTCCAGCTGATGATGCTCGAGCACCTGGACAACCTGGCCGAGAGCTCCGCCAAGGCGATCAGCAACATCAAGTTCGACAAGGTCGTGGTGTGGGAGAACGGGGGCAAGAACGGCCGCACCAGCACGGCCGACTTCCTCTCCGGCATGGCCGGCACGCTGCCGCCGATGATGAGCGTGCTGAAGGACATCGGCGGCGTGGAGATGCCCGAGGCGCTGGCCAAGCTGACCGGCGCCGAGGAGCCCAAGCCTTCCACGCCCAAGCCCGAGGAGAACGGCGCGGCGCCGGCGCCTGCCGCCGACCCGCGGGTGTGAGAGACGGCCACAGCGGCGGTAGCGTCGCTGTAACCCGGGTAGACGATGGCCAACCCTTGGCCCCAGGGAACCCGTTCGATGGCGACTACGCCCTGCCGCGAGTGCGACAACCCTGTAAGTTACGACGCGGCCGCGTGCCCCGGCTGCGGGGCGCCCAAGCCGTACGAGGCCGAATTCACCGGCTACGGGTTCGAGTACAAAAGCCGGCGGACGCTGCTGGGCCTGCCGCTGGTGCACGTCTCGTTTAAGTACCGCAAGCGGCGGCCCGGCGGGCTGGGCCGGCCGGTAGTGGCCCGGGGCTGGCTGGCCATCGGGCAGTTCAGCTGCGGGTTTGTGAACATCTCGCAGTTTGGCCTGGGCCCCTTCTGCATCGGCCAGTTTGCACTGGCCGGGGCGTGCCTCAGCCAGATCTCGGTGGCTGGCATCGCGGTCTCGCAGATCACCGCCGCCTACTACGGCATCTGCCAGGCGGGCGTCATCTGCGAAGGCTTTGGCGTGCGGGTGCTGAAGCTGCCGGGCCTGCTGTGATCGGGCCCGGTCGGGTATCATCGATCGCGGCCGCAATCGGGCGGCAACCCCCCAGGCGAGCGGCGGCATTAGGAACGCGTTGATGCGAATCTCTGTTGTAGGCATGGGCCAAGTCGGCGCGGCGACGGCTCACGCGTTGGTCACCCAGGGCCTGGCCGCGGACCTGGTGCTGACCAGCCGCAACGTCCGCAAGGCCGAGGGCGACGCGCTCGACCTGGACCACGCCGGCGCCATCCTGCCGTACGTGACCAACGTGCGTGGCGGCGGGCCGGAGCTGACCGCCGGGTCGGACGTGGTGATCCTGGCCCACTCGGTCCCTACCGAGAAGCCGGGCCGCAAGCTGCTGGCCGCCGGCAACGCCCAGCTGTACCGCGAGACGCTGCCCCGGTACGTAGAGCTGAGCCCCGACGCGGTGTTTGTCGTCCTCACCAACCCGGTGGACGCCATCACCTGGTACGGCCTGCAGGTGACGGGGCTGCCGTCTGCGCGGATGATCGGCGCCGGCACCATTATCGACAGCGCGCGGGTGCGGGCCATCCTCTCGGACCGCTACCAGATCCACCCGGACGACCTGCGTGTGTACGTCCTGGGCGAGCACGGCGAGTGCCAGTTCCCGGCGGTCAGCCTGGCCAGCAGCGGCGGCGTGCGGTTCAGCGACCCCGCCGTGGTCCGCAAGGCGTTTGAGGACGCGGTGCAGTCGCCCTGGGAGGTCTTTAACCGCAAGGGCTACACGGATTTTGCCGTCGCGCAGGCGGCGGTGCTGATCGCCCGCACGGTGGTGAACAACGAGCGGCGGACGCTGCCGGTCTCGACGCTCATTAACGGCTACCTGGGCGAGTCGGGCGTGTGCCTGTCGCTGCCGTGCGTGGTGGGCAAGGGGGGCGTCACGCGTGTCTTGCGGCCCGACCTGCCCGAGGACGAGGCCGCCGCCTTCCGCCAGAGCGCCGCGTCGGTACGCGAGGCCATCGCCATGATGGACGAAGCGCCGGCTGTTTAGTTGCTTGGCGCCTGGCTACCAGAGCCTGAATACCCACCCGGGGCCAGCTATGACCACTCAGCCCGAAGGCACAGAAGCCCGCTCCGCCCAAGCGAGCGGCGAGCGAGACGCCTCCGACCTGTTCCTCGGCGCCTGCCGGCAGGCCCTGGGCCCGGCGCCACGAGGGACCGGCTTCTTCCGCCGCACCAGCATCCCGCGAGCCACCAAGCCCGACTGGTGCGAGCCAAGCGACCCGCTGAGCGCATTCTTCAAGCACCAGGACTCGCTCCTCAAGCGCGGCGTTGTCGTCTGGGGTTGTGTCGTGCAAGCCAACGGCCTGCTGTGGGAGCCCGGCCCGCACGATTGCCCCGGGGAGATGGTTTACTCGGTCGCACTCGACACGCCGTGCGACTTGAAGGAGCTGGGCCGCGTCGCGTCGCGGCTCTACGCCCTGAAGGGGACCGAGCCCGCCGAGCCGGCGGCGGCTCGGATCGCCCGCCACCTGACCAATCAGTTCACCCGCGAGTTTGGCGCCCCGGTGCCAGAGAGCTGCAGCCCGGCGATGCGTTGCGGGTTGTCGACCACCTTTTTTTCGCGTGCCCACCTGCCCGGGCAGATGCTGCAGCGCCCTATCGTGCCGCTGCTGCTGCACCACAAATCGCCCTACGTGGCGATGCCTCTGCCGGCCAAGTACTGGCCCGACGCGATGGTCGACTGGTGGGTAAGCTCCCGATGACGCTTGCGCCGATTTTCGGCTAGTTGAAACCGCCACGCCGCGTGATCAAGTCCGCGCCGGAGACCGCGGTTGGACCTGCGCCGCGTCGCGGCGCCACAGCCACGCCATGCCGGCGATGATGGCCACGCTGGCCCACTGGTAGGCGGTCATGCCCAGCAGGTACGCGGGCTCCGGGCGGATGGCTTCGCTCAGCAGCCGGTACCCGGCGTAGGCGATGATGTACAGCTTAAGCAGCTGGCGCCGCAGCAGCCCGGCCCCGTGCAGCGCGGCCAGCACCCCGGCCGCGGCCAGGTGGAAGGCGGTCTCGTACAGCTGCGTCGGGTGCCGCGGCGTGGGGCCCGCCGACGGGAAGACGACGCCCCACGGCAGGCTGGTGGGCGTGCCGTAGCAGCACCCCGCGTAGAAGCAGCCCAGCCGGCCGATGGCGACCGACACCGCCACGGGCACGGCGAACGTGTCGCCCGTCTTGGTGCGGATGCCGAGCAGCCACTTGGTGAACTCTACCGCCAGGTAGCCGCCCACCAGGCCGGTGAGGATGGTCTTGCCGCTGGCAAACCAGGGGCCAAGGCCGAAGCCGATGGCGGGCCCAGCAGCAGGCCCGGTGGTAGGCCCAGCGGCAGAGGGTTCGACCCCGGCCATCGCCCATATGGCGAAGGGCAGCTTGGCGCCGATCATCGCCCCGCAGAACGCCGCCCCGCCAATCGCCAGCCGGTCCGCCGCGGGCAGCGTGAGCGTCTGCTGCCCGCGCCGCAGCAGCAGCCCGCCGGCCAGCACAGCGGTGAGCATGATCAGCGGGTACACGGCGTCGATCGCTCCGGCTCAACGCAGGATCGGCAGCAGCGGGGTTTGCTGCTGCGATGGGCCGGGCGGCTCCAACGCGGGGGCGCCGCTGATCGGCGGCAATGGCGCGTGCCCCTCGCGGTACAGCACGTTGTACGCCGAGAACGGGATCAGGTGCCCCGACGGCAGCACGAAGTGGACGCACGACGTCATCAGCTGCCGCAGGTCGAAGTTGTAGGCGTCCATAAAGCTGGTGACCGTCACGCGGAACATGTCGCCGGGGTCGAGCCGCTCGGCCAACGCCCGCTCGACGAACTCTGCGCTGATGGCGGCCAGCGGGCCGGGCAGCCGGCCCGCCCCACCGACGACCGGCAGCGAGCCGTCGAACGACCGCGTTGCACGCCCCGCCGGCGGCGGCAGCCGGCAGCGGTCGCCTTCGCCTTCACCGCCTTCACCTTCACCGCCGCCGCACCCGCCGGGCCCGCAGCACTGGCGGCTCAGGTACTCCTCGATCAGCCGCCGCGCCCGCGGCCGGGTGTACGTGATGCGTCCCGACAGCAGGTCGATGTGCTCGCCGATGTCGATCAGCCGCGCTAGCGGCGTCACCCGGCCGGCCGAGCGGTACGCGTACGCGATGGCGTGGGCGTTGGGGTGCGCGCACGGCAGCGGCGTGAAGTCGCCCTCGGCCAGCCGGCCGCCGGTCGCGTGATCGACGGCGTGGATCGCGTCGGGCAGCGTGACGCGGTCTTCTAGCTCGGCCGGCTGGAAGAAGCGCCCCACGTAGCTGGCCGGCTGCAGGCTTATGCCCGCCACCCACGGGCGGGCGGTGGCGTAGTCGAACAGCCGGCCCAGCCACGCCTCGCGGCCGCCGCCGAAGTTGACTCCCGCCTGCAGCGTGGCCACCAGCGTCATGTTCAGGCCCGCCCGGCCGCACGCCTCGACGGCCCGCAGCTTGAGGTCCAAGAGCGACTCGCCGCGCAGGGCGCCGTACACCGCGTCGTCAAACCCGTCGAACTGCAGGTAGACCTCCACGCGGTCCCGCCGCTCGGCCAGCGCGTCGACCAGCCGCGGGTCCTTCGCCAGGCGGACGCCGTTGGTGTTGATCATCACCACGTCGATCGGCTGGTCGCACGCGTAGGCAACGATCTCCATCAGCCGCGGGTGGATCGTGGGCTCGCCGCCCGAAAGCTGCAGCACCTCGGGCCGGCCCTCGGCCGCCACCAGGTGGTCGATCGCCCGGCGGCACGCCTCGACGCTCAGGTGCTTGTCGCCCGGCTTGCTCGACGCGAAGCACATCGGGCACGTCAGGTTGCACCCGCCGGTGATCTCGAGCAGGGCCAGGCACGTGTGCTGCTGGTGCTCGGTGCACAGGCCGCAGTCGTAGGGGCAGCCGCGGCGTGGCTCGATCGCCATGCGGAGCGGCGTCTTGCCCGGGCTGCTGGTCACGTGCCGGTCGAACCAGCGGGCGTCGCCGGAGACAGAGTCTTCCCGCACGCCGTGCTGCGGGCAGCGTTTGCGGAAGTAGACGCGGCCGCCCCGCTCGACAATCTCCGCCGGCGCCACCGCCAAGCAGTGCGGGCACAGGCTCTGCGTCTGGCCAACGACTTTGCCTCCGCGGGAGTTCGGCGATGCGTCCACGCGGTGCTTCATTGGCCCGCCTCGCGCTGGGCCCGAGCGACCATCGATCGCCACACCCGTCGGAGGACAAACACCGTCAGGACGATGCCGCCAATCGCCCCGCCGCCGAAGAGCACGAAAAGCAGCGAGACCCCGACCTCGCCCGGCAGCACATCCACAAGCGGGATCCCTGCCGTGCAGCAGCAGAAGGCGCAAAGGCCCGTGGCGATAGGCCCCAGCACAACGCCGATCGCCACCAGCAGCAGCCGGCGCCCGACGCCCACACCCGGCCCGGCCACCGCCGCCTCGGCCGATTGGGGCGAAGCAAACGGGTTCGGCTCCGCCGCGTTGGCGCCGGCCGGAGCGGCCGGCGTCGCAGCTGGCGGCGTCGTAGCGGGACGTGCAGGCGGAACCGCTGGCGGCGCCGGCGATGGCGGCTCCGCGGCCGGCTCTTCTCGCCGCTCTTTAGCGTCGTCGCTCAACAGAACCGGTCCTGGCGGAATCCATGGCCGCGGCGCCAGGCGCCGCGTGTCCCGCCAGCAGTATGCCCGAGTCGCGTCCATTCCGCAAAAACCGAGGCGTTCGTGGGCGGTCCGGCGGGCGAACCGGCCCCCAACGGGCCGCATTCAGTCGCCATCGCACGCATGGAAGCTACAATCGGCCATCCGTTATCCGCATCGCTCCTACGCAGCGGGCCCATGGACCTCGACCAACTCCGGCAGTTCCTCCGCGTTGCGGAGCTGGGCAACATCACCCGCGCCGCCGAGGCGATGGGCGTGTCGCAGCCCGCGCTCAGCCGGTCCATGCAACGGCTAGAAGAAGAGTTCGGCCAGCCGCTGCTAGAACGCAAGCCGCGGCGGGTCGACCTGACCGACGCCGGCGTGCTGCTGCAGGCCCGCGCGCAGCAAGTCCTCAACCTAGTGGACGACGCCAAGGCCGAGATCTGCGACGACGGCCGCAGCGGCCGGCTCCGCATCGGGGCGATCCCGACCATCGCCCCGTACTTCCTGCCCGGCTTCTTGCGGGCGTTCTCCGACGCGTTCCCCGCCGCCCGGCTGCTGGTGCAGGAAGAAACGACCGACCGGCTGCTGGCCCGCTGCAAGCAGGGCGAGGTCGACCTGGCCCTGCTTGCCCTGCCGGTGCAGGCCAAGTACGTGGAGGTAGAGGAGCTGTTCACCGAGGAGCTGCTGCTGATGCTGCCGCCGGACCACCCGCTGGCCGCCAAGCCACGGGTGACGCTGGCCCAGGTCGAGCCCTACCCGTTCATCCTGCTGGACGAGGCGCACTGCCTGTCGGATAACATCGTGTCGCTGTGCCGGCGGAAGTCGTTCCACCCGGTGGTGGTGGAGCGGACCAACCAGCTGGCGACGGTGCAGGAGCTGGTCTCGCTGGGCCACGGCGTATCCATGGCGCCCGCCATGGCCCGCGCGATGGACGCCTCCCCGGCCCGCGTCTACCGCCAAGTCACCACGCCCAAACCAACCCGCACCATCGCCGCGGTGTGGAACCCCTACCGCTTCCAGAGCAAGCTGCTGAAGGCGCTGCGCGAAAGGCTGCGCGTGTATGCGAAGGAGCTGGAAAAGGGCTGAGAGCTGCTTAGCAGGACGAGACTCTCTGGCCTTTAGCCTCCGATCGGGCGTAGCGTGGCGCCGAGCCGTGCCCAAACGTGGCAGGGCAAGCGACGAGACCCTGTTTCGCGTGTACCGGGAACTACGCAGATCAGCGCATCTGCGGCTCACGTGGCCAACGCAGATTCGCGGCTGCGCGACTTGCCAACCCAAAGCGATGTCACAACCTAAACAGCGCCTGACGCCACAGCGTAACACGCTGCTGAGTTAATCAGGCTGCTAACTGATCGCCGAGACGCTACACCAACTCAACAGCCGCTGTGGCGCCCGACTCCGCGCACCCGTCTGCTAGTCAAGCTTATCACGCCCTGGATCCCAAAATGCTATGTGGTGCTCTGGATCCCTCTGGTTGTAGATGACCATGAGCGATCTGCTTTCTATGGACAGCTCGCGACGCCCGCTAAAAGTCTCGCCGTTTACGTTGAAACGATAGTGCACGACGCCTGTTCCTCGACATTGGTTCGTCACCGTCTGCACCTCTGCTTCGGCGTAAATGCCCGTTCTGCACAGCCTCGCCACCCGAACATACTTGCTCACCAAGACCAAGGCGCTGGCGAATCCACAGGCAAGAAAATACCGCGTAGGCATACCTGTATGGAGCGCTGCGAGAACAGGAGCGGCAAACCCAATCGACACCCCAGTGCAGGCCGCTATCTGCCAAGGGTCATCCTTGCCGATGTACCAACAACGACGTAGGGACTTCGGTATCATCACACGGTGGTCACCGCAGTGCATCTGGCGGGTTATCGCCGGTCAAAAATCCGCATTCTCGCCGAGCCACAGGCCCAGCACGATCATTACCCCAACCAGCCCAAACTCGGCGGCGATCCAGACGCTGCGGTGCTTCGGCATGCAGCGGTCCGCGGCCAGCAAGGCAAGGCCCAGCAAGAGCCCGGGGAGCGCTAGTAGCGGGATCGCAACGACGACGGCCATAGGGGCCGAGCCGAGGCTCTTTGGCCAACCTGATTGCGACACAAAGTCATAAGCAGCGGCGGCGAGGCCGACGGCCGGGAGCAGTAGCCACGCCGCTCTCAATAACGCCGTTGAAATAGCTGCCCGCATGTCGGCGTTCGGGGAAGGCTTTACGGCACGGACCCAACGAGATCGCCTTTACGCAATAGCCAGCCTAACAGCGCAGCAGACGCAAAGCCCTCGTTTAGCACCGCCAGATAGCAAACAGCAACAGCTAGGCGCCGCGGAGCCATCAAAGCCCCGCCCAACGTCACCGCTTACCCAGCGGGCGTTGGCGGTAGCGCTGGTAGAGCTGCTTGTGGCGGTCGGTTAGGTTGACCTCGGCGCCTTGGACGAAGGCCCGTTGCACCTGGGTGGTGGTTTCCAGCGGGTCGCCGTCGGTGAGGATCAGCGTGGCGTGCTTGCCGGGTTCGAGCGAGCCGACGCGGTCGGCCACCCCAAGGATCTCGGCCGCGTGCAGCGTGATGGACTTCAGCGCCTCGTCGGCGGGCAGGCCGAAACCGGCGGCCATGGCGGCGTGGTACGGCAGGTTGCGGGCGTTGGACGCCAGGAACGTGTCCGACGCCGCGATGCAGAACGGCACCCCCGCCTCGTGCAGCCGGGCGGGCACGGTGTACGCGTGGTCGTAGGGCTCGTGCCGGCGGCGGGGCAGCCGGTAGACGCCGCCGACAATCACCGGGACGCCGTGCTCCTTGAGCAGCGCGGCGCACCGTGGCGCGTCGTACCCGCCGTGCAGGATCATCTTCAGCCCGCGGCGGACGCAGAAGGCGACGGCGGCCTCGATCTCGGCCTGCCCCTCGGCCGTGACAATCAGCTTGCGCTCGCCGCGGATAACGGGCAGCATGGCCTCGAGCCTCAGGTCGACGCCCAGCGGCGGGGCGCCCGGCCCGGCCGCCTCGCGCTCGGCGGCGTAGGCGGCCGCCTTGTCGAACAGGTCGTCGAGCTGGGCGATGGGGTCGGGCTGGTCTTGCTTCTTATCGTCGTCGTCGCCGCGGCCGAAGCGGCGGCGGGGCTTGGCGGGCGGCCAGTTCAGGTGCATGCCGACGGCCGGCTGCACGAGCATCTCTTCCCACGTCCAGCCGTCTAGCTGCATCAGGCTGGACGTGCCCGGCACGCGGCCGCTGAGCGGCGCGGTGAGGGCCAGCAGGATGCCGTTGGAGCGGGTCACGCCGATCAGCTCGCTGTCGGGGTTGAAGGCCTTGTGGGCCATGGCGTTGGGGTTGATGGCGCCGGTCTCGGCGAAGTCCCGTGTCGCGCGGACGGCCTCGATCTCTACCAGCCCCAGGTGCGTGTACGGGGCGATGATGCCCGGGTAGAGGTGCGTGCCCGCGGCGTCGATCACCCGGGCGCCGGCGGGCGGCTCGCCGGCGGGGCCGACGTGCCGGATGGCGTGGCCCTCAACCACCAGCAGCCCGTCTTCGATCGGTGGGCTGCTGACCGGGTGGATCGTCGCGCCGACGAAGGCCAGCACGTTCGGGGCTGCTTCATCCGTGGCGGCGTGTTCGGCATACGCCTGCGGCGTGGCCGTGGCGACAAGAAGAACAGCGGCCAGCCGGGCGTAGGCGGCAAGGTTCGTGCGGGGCTTCATCGGGGTGTGTCTCGGTGTGGGCGGCAGGAGGCGTGGAGGGGCGGCGGTCGGCGGCGGGCTTACTCGTGACCGTGGCCGTGGTGGTCGTGCCCGTGGCCGCCGTGGCCGTGGCCCTCGCCGTCGTAGTGGTGGCAGTAGTCGTCGTGCCGGGGCCAGAGCGAGGACGGGTCGACCGGGTTCTCGCCCGGCTTGGCGGCGGGCTCGCCGGAGTCGATCACCGCCTTGATCAGCCGCCAGCGGAGCTCCCGCTGCTGCTCCCGCACGCGGCGGTCTTCCTCGATGTCGAAGTACCGGCGGCCGTCGATCCACGTCTGCTCGCACACGGACGTGATCGCCAGCGGCGGGCCGCTCCACAGGGCCAGGTCCGCGTGCTTGCCCGCCTTGATCGAGCCCACGTGCTGGTCGATGCGGAGCTGGATGGCCGGGTTGAGCGTGACGAACTTCAGCGCCTCGTCGGGCGAGACGCCGCCGTACTTCACGGCCTTGGCGGCCTCGTGGTTCATGTGGCGGCCGAGCTCGTCGTCGTCGGAGTTGAAGGAGACGCACACGCCGGCCCGGTGCATCAGGGCGCCGTTGTAGGGGATGGCGTCGTAGACCTCGAACTTGTAGGCCCACCAGTCGGCGAAGGAGCTGCCGCCGGCGCCGTGGGCGGCCATCTCCGGCGCCACCTTGTAGCCCTCCAGGATGTGCTGCAGCGTGCCGATGGTGACGCCGAACGACTCGAGCGTGCGCAGCAGCGTGAGGATCTCGCTCTGCTTGTAGCTGTGGCAGTGCACCCACCGCTCGCCCGCCAGGATCTGGGCGATGGCCTCCAGCTCCAGGTCGCGCCGCGGCGCCGGGCCCACCGGGTCTTGCCGCCACGCCCGCTGCCGGGCGGCGTACACGCGGGCGGCGTTGAACGCGTCGATCATGATCTCGTCGACGCCCATCCGCGTCTGCGGGTAGCGGGTGGTGTACTCTTCGCCCCAGTTGCTCTGCTTGACGTTCTCGCCCAAGGCGAACTTGATGCCGGGCGGCGCCTCGGCGAAACGCATCGCGTCCATTCCGGCACCCCAGCGGAGCTTGATCACCTGGTTCTGGCCGCCGATGGGGTTCGCCGAGCCGTGCAGCACGTTGGCCGTGGTGAGCCCGCCCGCCAGCTGGCGGTAGATGGTGATGTCGTCCGGGTTTACAAAGTCGCCAATCCGCACCTCGGCCGTGATCGCCTGTGACGCCTCGTTGACGCCGCCGTCGGTAGCCATGTGCGAGTGGCAGTCGATCAGGCCGGGCGTCAGGTGCTTGCCCGCCGCATCGATCACCACGGCGCCCGCGGGGGCGGCAATCTCCTCGGCCACCTGCACAATGACGCCGGCCGACACCAGCACGTCGGCCTCCTCGAGCGTGCCGGCGGTGTCGCACGTCCAGACCGTGGCGCCGCGGAAGAGCACAGCGTCGGGCTGCTCGGGCGGCGTGGATCGGCCGTAGGCGCCCAGCGGGTAGTTGACCGCGGGCGACCAGTCGGCGTCGGGCTCATCGGCGTCAGACTCAACGGCGTCAGATTCAACGGCGCCGGGCTCATCGGCGCCGCCTTCCTTGGAGTTGGCGTCGGCCCCTGTGTCATCGTCGCCCTTGTCATCACCGCCCGCGGAGTCGTCGCTGCTGTGGTCTTGGTCGCCGTCTGCCCGTTCGACCCGCGTGCCGGTGAAGCGGAGCACCGCGCCATCCAGGCTCTGCAGCGTGCCGGTCAGCTGGGCAGAACCGCCGGACTCAACCGCGTTGGCCGCCAGCAGCAGCGTGCCGTCGACGCCCAGCAGCTTGCCGTCAACGCGGCCGGTAATGCGCGAATGGTTGAGCGTCAGCTCTTTGATCGTGGCGGGCTTTGCGGCGCCGGTTTCGTCGGTTTGTTCGGCGTCTTGTTCGGCGTCTGTTGTCCGTGTGTCCGGCGTCTCTGGGTCCGGGGTGTGGGCGTCCGGCGTCTCGGCGTTTGCAGGACCGTCGCCGGTTGGCTTGTCGTCTTGTTCGCCATCTTGTTCGGCGGCCCCGTGGTCGGCCTCATCGTGGTCGGCCTCTTCGTGCTCGGGCTTCAGCACCGCTTTCTTCTTGCCGCCGGTCGCTGTGATGCTCAGCACCACGCCCTCGGCCTTGGCGTCGGCGCCGGCGACTTCGAGCAGCCAGTCGCCGTCGAGCCGCGGCGCCGCGTCCCGCTGCACCACATACTCCTGTCCGGCGACCCAAGTGGAGAGCACCCGCGCGTCGCCGGCGAACAGGTCGCCGTCGGCCACTACCAGGTTGGCGATCTTGCCCGGCGCGACGCCGCCCACCAGGTGATCCACGCCCAGCAGCTCGGCCGGCGTGGTGGTCAGGGCGGCCAGCGCGGCGGCCGGCGAGAGGCCCCGCTTGACCGCCTTGCGGCAGTGGCCGAGGAACGCGCCGCGGTCCTTCAGCCCGTGGCTGGTCAGGGCGATGGGCACGCCGGCGGCGGCGAGCCGGCCCGCGTTCTCGGGCGCCAGCCGCCAGTGCATCAGCTCCTCGAGGCGGATGTCGGCCGCCGCCTCGGGCGAATCGACCTCGGGCGGCTTGGGGAAGTTCACCGGCACGATGACCGCCCGCCCCGTCGCGGCGATTTCCGCCAGCCGCCGGTACTCGTTGCCCGACCCACGCAGGGCGATCCGCAGGCCAAACTCGCGGGCGAAGCGGTCGGCACGCAGGGCGTACAGCTCGTTGGCCGCGTCGGCGATCATCAGCCGGCCGCCGTCCAGGTTCTCCGCCAGGGCCTCGAGCGCGAGGTTGGCCTCCGGCCGCGGCGAGGCGGGCCGGGCGGCGAAGGCGGCCGCGGCGTCGCGGCGCCAGGCGGCGTCGATCATCGCCTGCCGCGCGGCGGCCACGGCGCCCATCGGGCTGTCGGGGCCCTCGCCCCCGCGTGAGCCGAACGGGACGGTCAGCGCGATGTGCGTCGCCACGTCCTTGGCGATCAACGCCTCGCTGGCCGGCGCGTCGCACGTCAGGGCGACGACGCTCGTCCCCTTGATGATGCCGGACTTGGGCGCCACCAGCCGGGCGGCAACGCCCTGGCTACGCAGGCTCTTGGCGACCGCCGCGTCCGGCTTGTAGGCGGGCGCCACGCTCTGCTGCGGGCGGATGGTGTCGGTCCAGTAGCCGGGCTGCCGCGGCGAGGCCTTCACCGCCAGCTCGGAGTACGCGTCGATAAAGCCGGGGTAGACCATCCTGCCGTCGAGCTCGATTCGCTTCGCCCCGGCCGGCGCGTCGACGCCCACGCCGGCGGCGACAAAGCGGCCGCCGCGGATGACGATCGTTGCGTCCTGCTGCACGCCCCCGCCGGGCAGCACCAGCCGGACGCCCACCAGGGCGTACCAGCCGGGCGTTTGCCCGCGGAGCCCCTCGGCGGGCGGCGTCGTCACGGGGTCGGCCGCGAGGCTGCCCGCGAGCGTGGCGAGGAGGCAAAACAGCGGGGCGATAACAGGCAAACGCATAGCGACGCTTCTCGGGTGGAGATTCTTGGCGGGGCCGTGCTGGGCGGGCAGATGCCGGGGCGGCAGGCACGGCACGCTCAAAGCTACGCGACGCCCCGCCGGGCGGGCGGGGGCGGGCGGCGATCCGGCCCGCGGCGGCGGCGATTATACGCCCGGCCGACACGGTTTTGCCGGCTGCACGGCCCCTTTTTCTGCCTGAGTCTCGCGGCCGCACCGCACGCCTGTCCGCGGCCGCCGACGCGGGGCCCGCACCGCGCGACCCGCTGGTCGACGCATGTGCAAAAAATCTGCCCGGATTACTTGCCGCCGCGATTGTTGATGAGTAAACTATATGCGTAACGAGTTATCCGCCAGGCAAACGCCAGCCGTGCCCACGACCGCCCTACAAAAAGAGCTGAAGAAACGCCGCCCGTTTGAGTCGCCCGAGCAGGAAGCCCTGCTCGGCGTCCTGCGGACCAGCGACCAGTTCTCCAACCGGCTCGGCAGGCTGCTCCGCGGCTACGGGCTGACCGGCTCGCAGTACAACGTGCTGCGTATCCTCCGCGGCGAGGGCGCCCCGCTGCCGTCGCTGGAGATCGCCGCCCGCATGATCCAGGTCGTGCCCGCCATCACCGGCCTGATCGACCGGCTAGAGAAGCGGGGCCTGGTCGCCCGGCGGCGGTGCGAAGAGGACCGGCGGGTGGTGTACGTCGAGCTCACTGGCCAAGGCCTGGCCCTCACCAAACGCATCGACAAGCCCATCGCCGAGCTGCACACGCGGCTCATCGGCCACCTGAGCAAGGCGGAGCTCAAGCAGCTCAGCACGCTGCTGGCCAAGGCGAGGCAGGCCACCGCCGGGGACGGGTGAGCGCCACGCGCTCGAGCGCGACGCCGCCCCTTTTTTTGCCGCGATAGTTTACGTGTCAACTACTCTTGCCCGAAGGAGAGACGCCATGCTCCGCATCCGCAAGGCGGCCGACCGCGGCCACGCCAACCACGGCTGGCTCGACTCACGCCACACGTTCTCGTTCGGCGGCTACCGCGACCCGGCCCACCACAACTTCCGCACGCTGCGGGTGATGAACGAAGACCGCGTCCAGCCCTCGCAGGGCTTCGGCACGCACCCGCACCGCGACATGGAGATCGTCACGTACGTCTTGTCCGGCGAGCTCGAGCACAAGGACTCGATGGGCAACGGCCAGGTGCTCCGCCCCGGCGAGCTGCAGCGGATGTCGGCCGGCACGGGCATCCTGCACAGCGAGTTCAACCCGTCGGCAACAAACGCCGCGCACTTCTACCAGGTGTGGCTGACGCCGGCCGAGAAGTCCGTCGAGCCCAGCTACGAGCAGCGTGCGTTCGACGCGGGCGATCGCCGCGGCCGGCTGCAGCTGGTCGCCTCGCCGGGGGGTGAAGCGGGCTCGCTCGACATCAACCAAGACGCCCGGCTGTACCTCGGCGGGCTCGACGCGGCGGAGGGCGCGGGCGGCACGCTCTGGCACACGCTGGCGCCGGGCCGCCACGCTTGGGTGCAGGTGCTGCGGGGCGGCGTGAGCATCGCCACGCCGACGCACGCCGCTCAGCCGCTTGCCGCGGGCGACGGCGCCGCCCTGACCGGCGAGCCCGGCCTGACGCTCGCCTTGGAGCAGCCAGCCGGCGGGTCCGAGGCAGAGGCCGCGGAGGTCCTGCTGTTCGACTTGGGCTGACCGCCGCCGCCGCTCGACTGATCGCCACGCGTCCGCGACGGTAACCCACCTCCACCCCTTCGCCGCCACTCACCAACGCCCACCACGACCCACGCCCATCCATCCTCGACGAACGGAGCAAACGCAATGACATCGCCTATCAACGCCGTGCTGAGCATCGTTGCCCGCGTGCTGATCGCCGGCATCTTTCTGATGAGCGCCCTGGGGAACAAGATCCCCAACTTCAGCGGCACCGCCGAGTTGATGGCATCTAAGGGCATCCCGGCGCCGCAGTTCATGCTGGTGGGCGCCATCGCCTTCTTGGTGCTGGGCGGGGCGTCGGTTGTACTGGGCTACAAGACGCGGTACGGCGCGTCGATGCTGCTGGTGTTCCTGGTGCTGGCCACCTACTTCTTCCACAATTTTTGGGCGATCGAAGACCCACAGGCCATGCAGAAAGAGATGATCCAGGCGATGAAGAACGCCTCGCTGATGGGCACTATGCTGCTGCTGGTGGTCAACGGCCCCGGCGCGGGCAGCCTCGACGCCCGGCGGCGGCCCAGCGGCACGGAAGGCGACGCGGCAGGCGGCGACGCGTAGCGGCGCGGCTGTCGGCGCCGTGCGTTTGCTCCCCGCCGACGGGCGACGCATAATCGGCGGCGGCGCCGCGGCGGTTCCCGGCCGCGGCACGCCTGCTGGCTCTGCCCGGCGAGACGCCCCATGCCCGCGCCCGAAGACCCGCCCTCCGACGCCATGCCGTCCTCACCGCCGGGCGGGGATGATACGGCCGGCGAGCCTCCGGGCGCCGGCGGCAGCGCAAACGCAGTCGGCAGCCCCGTTGGCAGCCCTGCTGACAGCAACGACGCGACGCTCGAGCAGGCGCTCTCCGCCGACGCCACGCTGGCCCAAAACCCGGAAGCCACCCGCCCGGCGGCCGGCCTGCAGGTCCGCTGCCCGCAGTGCCGCAGCCCGATCGCCCTGGCGCCCGACGCCGAGCTGTCGAGCATCGCGTGCCGGTCGTGCGGCAGCGACTTCAGTCTGGTGGGCGGCGCGGAGGCGTCGCCCGGCACCGACGCCGGCGACGCCGCCGCCGCGGAGGTCGCCCACTTCCGGCTGACCGAGCGGGTGGGCATGGGCTCGTTCGGCGCCGTGTGGCGGGCCCACGACACCCGGCTCGACCGCACCGTGGCGGTCAAGATCCCACGCAAGGGCCAGTTCGACGCCGAGCAAGAGAAGGCCTTCCTGCGCGAGGCGCAGAACGCCGCGCAGCTGAGCCACCCGGGCATCGTCCCCGTGCACGAGGTGGGCCGCGAGCACAACACGCTGTACATCGTCAGCGCGTTCGTAGAGGGCGTCACGCTGGCCGAGTGGCTGAAGGGGCAGCAGCCCAGCTCCGGCGAGGCGGCCCGGCTGGTGATCAAGATCGCCGAGGCGCTCGACCACGCCCACCAGCGGGGCGTCGTGCACCGCGACCTGAAGCCCGGCAACATCATGCTGGACGACGCCGACGAGCCGCACCTGATGGACTTCGGCCTGGCGAAGCGCGACGCCGTGGAGGTGACGATGAGCCTCGACGGGCGGGTGCTGGGCACGCCCGCCTTCATGCCGCCCGAGCAGGCCGCGGGCAACGCCGCCGACGCCGACGCCCGCAGCGACGTCTACTCGCTGGGCGTCATCCTCTACGAGCTGCTCACCGGCACCACGCCCCTGGATCGCACCCGGTTCGTCAGAGGTGCGATGGCCGAGTGGCAACGCATTATTCGCGAGG
>JBCCQL010000006.1:0-22508 GCA_039024355.1 Planctomycetota bacterium | reverse complement strand
GCGCGACAAGCCGGCCTCGGTCACGAAGTAACGGATGCTGGTCACGCCCCGCAGCGGCGTGGCCGCCGCCTGCACCTCGCCGGCGCCGAAGGTCAACGCCGGGTCGATCGGACGCGACCGCAGCACGTCCAGCTGCACCTGCTGCGCGTCGCCCAGCAGCCCAACCGGCGGGCGGGGCTCCGCCTCGGCCGTGTCGGCGTCGGCGCCGATCTGGTCCATGTCCTCCACGTCGAAGCTGGCCTGCGACGCCGCCAACATCAGCGTGACGCTGGTGTCTTGCTCGTACGTCGTGGCGGCGCTGCGGAGGTCGTCGGCTACCATCCGCAGCACGCCGCGGGCCAGCTGCGATTGCTCGACGGACTCGCGGCTCGACTCGAGGCGGACGATGTACAAGCCGATCGCCCCGCCGAGCAGCACCATCAGCGTGGCCGACAGGGCGATCGCGAGGATCACCTCCAGCAGCGTGAAGCCGCCCCGCGTTGCGTTGCCATCGCTCACAACGCCGCCTCGCCGTCCGGAGTCTCTGGGACTTGGTCTGGGTCGAGCAGCCAGCGGGTCAGCGAGACGGCGATCGGCTCCTTGTCGGCGGGGCGGGCCTCTTCGACGCGGACCGTGACGGCCAGCAGCTCGTCGATCTCTAACGCCGTCACCGCAACCGAGTACTGCCACATGGCGTCGGCGGACGGGTCGCCCTCGTCCCAGGCGGTCGGCGGCAGTTCTGCGGGGTCGAGCAGGCCGGCGACGATCTGGGCCATGACCGACTCGGCGACGATCAGCGCGTCGCCCTCCATGGCGGCGAGCTCGGCGTTGACATACGACAGCCGCGTTACCTCGCCGACCACGGCCACCGCCGCCGCGAGGATGCCGATCGCCAGGATCACTTCGAGCAGGGTGAAGCCGCCTCGCTGCTGGGGTGCGGTGGCTCGGCGTGTCGGTCGCGAAGCGAACCGGGGTGTGAGACTAGCCATCGGCGGGCTCCTCGACGTCTTCGATCCGCGCGGCGCCGGTCAGGCCACGCAGCGTCACGCGGAGGCGCCGCCCCTGGGCGTCTTCGAGCACCGCCTCGGCGTCGGACGTGGTGCCGTCGGGGCGGAAGAGGACCGCGGCCGAGAGCTCGCCGTCCGCGACGGCCTCGCCCACGGGCGGGTCGCCCGGCTGGCTGGCCGCGACGAGCGTGCGGTAAACGACGCCCTGCCACTCGATTGCCCCGCCGTCGGCGGCGCCGGCGTTCTCCTCGCTTGGCGTGACGGGCCGGGTTGAGGAGCCGTCGTTGTCCTCCACGGCGAGCGTTGCGTCGGCTGCTTTGCCCACGCAGCCCCAGCCCGTTTGGATGCGGCACTGGAACTTCAGGGTTTCGCCCGCAGCGGCGGCGTCGAGCCGGGCCTTTGCCCACGCGGTACGCAGCTCCGACGCCGCCGCGTCGAGCCGCGACGCGGCCAGGCTGCCCATGAGCCGCGGCGCCGCGATCGCAGCGACCACGACCAGGAGCGCAAGCACCAGCAGCACCTCAACCAGCGTGAAGCCCACGCCGCGGTTGCGGCCCGGCGGCGACGCCCTGCGTCGGCGGTTAACTGCTCCAGTTGCCGATGTCGTCATCGCTGCCGTCCTGCTTGTCGGGCCCCGTAGACCACACGTCGTACGAGCCCGCGTTCTTCTTGCCGTCGGAGTTGTAACGGTACTCTTGCTCCCATGGGTCCTTGGGGATCGAGGACTTGTCGAGGTACGGCCCACGCCACTTCTCGGCCGCGGTGCTGTCGCTCGGCTTCGAGACCAGGTCTTCGAGCTTGTCCGGCAGCGCCTTGCAGTTGAACTTGTACATGTTCACGGCGTCGCTCAGCAGTTCGACCTGGGCCTTGGCGGCGTTGACGTTGCCCTCGTCGGCGGCCCCGAGGAATGTCGTGGCCGCGATCGAGGCAATCACAACCAAGATGGCGAGGACTAGCAGGACCTCGATCAGCGTGAAGCCGCCGCGGCCCGAACGCCGCCGCGGGTTTGGTTGCAGCCTTGTTTGTCTTCCTGCCATGAGAGTCTCCTGGGTTGTGGGCGTGGGTTTGTGTGCGGTGGTTCGGTTGTGCGGTGCGTGGGTAGCGGGTTGGCGGCGTGGGGTCTGCCGTGGTTCCCAGCGCCGGCTAGCCAAGCGTGCTCGCCTGGATGAGCGGCAGCAGCAACGCGAGGGCGACCAGCAGGACTGCCGCGGCCAGGGCTACGAGGATGAGCGGCTCGATCAGGCGGACCAACAGGTTAATCCGCCGCCACGTACTCTTCTCCAGCGAATTGGCGATCTGGTCCAGCACGACCTCGAGGTTGTTCGACTGCTCGGCGACGGCGACCATCTCGACGACGTCCGTAGGAAACTGGCCGCTGCTGCGGAGCGGGTCGGCCAGCGGCTCACCGGCCTGGATGTTCTCTGCCGCCTCGTTGACGACGCCCGCCAGCACCGGGCTGCCGGTCGAGCCGGCGGCGATGTCTAGCGACCGGACGATCGGCACGCCGCCCTTGAGCAGCGTGCCAAGCACGCGGCAGAACCGCCCCACCGCCAGGCTGCGGACGATGGGGCCCAGCAGGGGCGCCCGCAGCCGGATGGCGTCGGCACGCAGCCGGCCGGCGTCGGTGGCGGCCCAGTTGCGCAGGGCGAGGAACCCGCCGGCAAGGGCCGCGGTGACCAGCAGGCCGTAGGTGCGGAGCGTCTCGCTGGTGAAGAGCAACGCACGCGTCAGCAGCGGCAGGTCGCCACGCGACTCGAACATGTCCTCGACCATCGGCACGGCGAAGATGATGAGCCCGTTGACCACCACGACGCCGATCAGCACCAGCACGGCCGGGTAGACCATGGCGCCGATTACCTTGCTCCGCAGGTCTTCTTGCTGGTCGGTAAAGGCGGCCACCTGATCGAGCGCCTGCTCGAGGAAGCCGCCCTCGCCGCCCGCGCGGACGACGCTGGTCGCCAGCTCCGGGAACGCCCGCGGGTGGCGGGCCATGGCCTCGGCCAGGGTGGCGCCGTCCTCGACGCGGCTCTCGATGTCTTCTAGCACCAGCCGCAGCGCAGGCTTCGAGGCCTGCTGCCGGATGACCTGCAGCGACCGTAGCATGGGCACGCCGCTGCGGAGCAGAGACGCCAGCTGCATGTACACCGGCGAGACGAGCTTGGAGCTAACGCGGGGCGAGCCGCTGGCCGCCGCCCGCTTGTTGGCGGCCGAGACCTTGACCGGGAACAACTCCTTGGCCGAAAGGCTCGAGATCGCCTCGCGCTCGTTGCCCGCCGACAGCGTGCCCTCGACAAGCTGCCCCGTGAGCGACCGGGCTGTGTAGGCGAAGTCAGGCATGCGGGGATTTCGTAACTCGGATTTCGGCTTGCGTAATGACGCGCGGGCGATGAGCGTGCCCCGCCTGCGCGTCTTTCCGCATTCCGAAATCCGAACTCCGCATTAGGTTCGGTCGCCTTTGGTCACGCGTAGCACTTCGTCGACTGTCGTGATGCCGGCGAGCACCTTCCGCCACGCGTCTTGCCGGAGGGTACGCATGCCGTCGCCCAGGGCGGCTTTGCGGATCTCCCAGCTGCTTGCTCGGTCGTGGGCCAGTTGGCGGACCGCCGGCGTCGTCGGGCACAGCTCGAAGATGCCCTGCCGGCCAGTAAAGCCGAGTTCGAGGCAGTCGCGGCAGCCCCCGGCCTGGTAGAGGGGCTCACCCGTCGATTTCCACGCGTCCCACGGAAAATCGTCCGGCAGGTCGGATCGGTCCGGCGAGGTGGGCCGACGGCACTTCGGGCACAGCCGCCGCACCAGCCGCTGGGCCATGACCGCCTCGATCGTGCTAGACACCAGGAACGGCTCGACGCCCATATCGACAAGCCGCGTGTAGGCGCTGGGGGCGTCGTTAGTGTGCAGCGTGCTGAAGACGAGGTGCCCGGTGAGCGACGCCTGGATGGCGTTCTCGGCTGTTTCGTGGTCGCGGATCTCGCCCACCAGCACCACGTCCGGGTCGTGCCGGAGGATCGAACGCAGCGACGCGGCGAACGTCAGCCCGATCTTCGGGTGGACCTGGATCTGGTTGATCCCTGGCAGCTGGTACTCCACCGGGTCCTCGGTGGTGATGATCTTGGTCTCTTCGCTGCGGATCTCGCTGAGCGCGCTGTACAGCGTGGTGGTCTTGCCCGAGCCCGTGGGCCCCGTGACCAGCAGGATGCCGTGCGGCAAGCGGATGAGTTCGCCGAGCGCAGCGTAGAGGTCGTCCTCCATGCCGAGCGCTTGGAGCGAGAAGTTCATCCGGCCCTTGTCGAGCAGCCGCATGACGATGCCCTCGCCGTGCAGCATGGGGATAACCGACACGCGGACGTCGATCTCTCGCCCAGCGATCCGCAGCTTGATCCGCCCGTCTTGCGGCAGCCGCTTCTCGGCGATGTTCAGCCGGGCCATGATCTTCAGCCGGCTGATGATGGCTGCCTGGAAGTGGTTGATCTCCGGCGGCGTCGGCTGGGCGTGCAGCAGGCCGTCGATGCGGTAACGGATGCGGATGCCGGCGGCCTGGGACTCGATGTGGACGTCGCTCGCCCGCGCATCGACCGCCTCGACCAGGATCTCGTTCACCAGCCGGACGACCGACGCCTCTTGCGCCTGGTCCGCCAGCTCCGAGTCTTCGGCGTCCAGGTCTTCGAGCAGCTGGACGTCGTCTTCACGCTGGGCGAGCAGCCCCTCGACCGTCTCGCTGCCGACGCCCAGGTGCGCCTTGATGCGGCTGGCGATCTGCGAGCGGGGCGACAGCACCGGCTCGACCGTCAGGCCGGTGGCGGAGCTGAGCTCGTCCAGCGGGTAGAACTCGAACGGGTCGCTGGTGGCCACCACCAAGGACCCGTTGTGCCGCGACACGGGGAACAGGGCGTGGCGGTGGATCAGCCGCTGCGGGAAGTCGTCCAGCAGCGAGAGGTCGACGTCGGCCGACGCCAAGTCGAAGTAGTCGTAGCCCACCGCGGCGCCGATGGCCCTGAGCACCTGCTCTTCGGTCGCCCAGCCACGCTCGACGGCCGCCATGTCGAGCCGCTGCGGCGGATGGGCTGCGGCGTCGCCGTTGGGGCCGGCTGTGCGGAGCGTCGCCACTTGGTCAGGCGACAGCAGCCCGTGCTCGATGAGGAGTTCGCCCGTGTCCATGCCAGCGGTGGGGTGAAGCGTTGTGGCGGGTGAATGCTGCTTGAGGCGTGAGGGCTTCGAGGAGCCACCGCGGCGTGTTATCGCCCGATTGTAGTCAGCCTCGCCTCGCGGGTTGCCCCGCGAATAAGGCTGCTAACGCCGGCGACCGCGGCTCTGCCGGGTCGGTCCGGCGCCGGATCGCTCTCAGTATCACCACGGCAGGACACCGTGGCAAACGCGTATGCTCGGCCGGCTGCACACCACGCATCGCGAGCGGAGCATCCGCAGGGACGCCCCGCTCGCAAGCGACGCTCTTTCCTGAGCCGACTTCGCATCGGGTCAGACGTGGTCCGGTCGCGTAACTGTCAGATCTCATCATCTGGCGCGGGGCGGTCGCCGCCACGCCTGGGGCCGCGCCGCTCGCCAAACCCACGCCGCCCGCCCTCTCCGCGGGGGCCGCGGGCACGATCAAAACGCTGCTGGCTCATCTCGAAGGGCTTGCCGACCAGCTGGTCGTACTTCGCCCGCTGCTCGCTGGTCAGGACGGCCAAGACTTTTTCCCGGGCTTTCCGGCGGAGTTCGGCGATCTGCTCTTGCAGCTTCTGCTGCTCTTCTTGGGCCTTGGCTTGCATCTCCTGGCGTTGCTTATCGGTGATGCCCAGTTCCTCGGCGACGCGGCCCTGGGTGAGCGCCATCGAACCGCCCCGCTGCATCTGCTGCTGCAGCTCGATCTGGCGGAGGCGGTCGAACTGGTGGGGCAGAAGCACTTGTTTGACGCGGGACTCGATGTCTTTGCGGATGGCGTCGATCTCGCCGCGGGCGTCTTCCATCGCCGCGCGGCGTTCTTCGGGCGGCAGGTCCCGCATGCCGGCGAAGATGCTCCGCATACGCTGCCCCATCTCTTCGCGGAGCTCGTCACGCAGGGCTTCTAGCTCTTGCTCTTGGTCTTCCAGGAGCTCAATCTCGCCACGGACGTCTTCGGACATCAGCAGCGTAGCGACGCCGAAGACATTCGGCCGCCCGCCCGGGCCACCGGGGCCACCGGGGCCGCCCGGCCCACGCCGCTGCGCCTCCGCTGCGCCTACAAACAAGGTCATGGCGGCAAGGATGCCGAGGACGCCAAACGAGCGGGTCATAATCCGTCTGCTCCTGTGCGGGGAAGTTGTACGGGCGCATCGGCGGCGCGGGGCAGCCGGCTGCTGGGAATGTAACCCCACGCGTAGCCGCAGGTAACGCCCGGCTATCGCTGGCCGCACCCTGCACGCGGCGAAAGCTGCCTTGCCGGCCGCCGCGGCGCATCGTAAGCTGTTGTCGAACAACGACTTCGGTCCGCACGCGCGATGGCTCCCGAGCTTTCACACCGAGACTTCTTGCGAGAGGCATTCGTCCGATGAGCCCCGAAAGCTTGATGCAGCTTGCCGTCGAGAAGTGCCACGAGGGCCTGCAGGCAGGGCAGAGCCCGTTTGGCTGCGCGATTGCGGTGGACGACCGCGTGGTTGCGTGCTCGCACAACACCGTGGTGCTGACTACGGACATCACCGCCCACGCCGAAGTGAACGCCCTGCGGGAGGGCTGCCGCCACACGGGCAGCATCTTTCTGGAAGGCGCCACGGTGGCCACCACGTGCGAGCCCTGCCCCATGTGCATGGCGGCCCTGCACTGGGCCCGCGTTGAGACCGTGTACTACGGCGCCTCGATCGACGACGCCAAGGACGCCGGCTTCAACGAGCTGCAGCTGCCGGCCGCCGACCTGCTTGAGCGGGGCGGCAGCAAGGTGAAGCTGGTCGGCGGCGTGCTCGCCGAGCCCTGCCGCGACTTGTTCGCCACGTGGCTGGCAAACCCAAAGCGTCACGCGTACTAGACCCTACCCGCCCAGGCGTTCCCCCGCCCGACGAGACCGATGGTAACGAAGCTCGAAATCGCCGAAGACTGGCTCACCCGCTACACGGGAATGCCCTTGGAGCGCTTTGGCGAGCATGTGCTGCTGACCAACTTCCGCGACTACGTGTGGCGGTTCGCCGAGCGTTTCGGCTGCACCATCTACGGCGACAACCAGCCGATGCAGGCCGCCACGAACGACGACGGCGTGACGATCATCAACTTCGGCATCGGCTCGCCCAACGCCGCGACGATCATGGACCTGCTGACGGCCTACGCGCCCAAGGCGGTGCTGTTCTTGGGCAAGTGCGGCGGGCTGAAGCACGCCACGGAGATCGGGCACTTTATCCTGCCCATCGGCGCCATCCGCGGTGAGGGGACGTCCGACGACTACCTGCCGCCGCTGGTGCCTGCGTTGCCGTCGTTCAAGCTGCACAAGTTTGTGTCCGAGAAGCTGGTGGAGCGGGGCTTGGAGTACCGGACGGGCGTCGTCTACACGACCAACCGCCGCGTCTGGGAGCACGACGAAGAGTTCCGCAAGCACCTGCGTGAGCACACGCCCATCGCCATCGACATGGAGACCGCCACCCTGTTCATCGTCGGGCACAAGAACCAGATCGCCCGCGGCGCCCTGCTGCTGGTTTCCGACGTGCCGACAACGCCCGAGGGCATCAAGACCTCCGCCAGCGACGCGGCCGTCAGCAGCAACTGGTCAGAGCTGCACCTGGACGTGGGCATCCAGTCGCTCACCGACATCCGCCACGCGGGCGAAGAAATCAAACATTTTCATTATTAGGGCACAGGTCGCGCTACGTTGCTGAGGCGGACTCACGCGCCCTGTTGGCAGTTCGCAGTCGGCCCGCAAAGACCGCGGCGGCGGGTATTCCGCGGCGACAATTCGCGTCCATCAGCGTCATTCGCGGGCAAGTCCGTCGTGGCGCAAATACACGGCCGGTGCCCCACCTTGCGCGAATTGGTTGGACGCGGCACGCCCGTCTCGTTACGCTTTGCCGCAACGGCGGGGCCCTGCTAGCTCCGCCAGACTTCGCCACTGACTGGGCCGGGAATCTACACCGTGCATTGCTCACGATCGCCCGCCGCCGCCCGCGAGGCGTTCACGCTCGTTGAGCTGCTGGTTGTGGTGGCGATTATCGGCGTGCTGATCGCCCTTCTGCTGCCCGCCGTGCAAACCGCCCGCGAGGCGGCCCGCCGAGCCAACTGCGTCAGCAACCTGAAGAACATCGCCCTGGCGGTGCTGAACTACGAGTCGGCCCGCAAACGGCTGCCGCCGGCCGCCCAAGACAGGCAGCCGCGATGGGACTCAACGGCGGCCGCCCCGCCGCTATCACGGCACAACGGCCTCTCGTTCTTGCTGCCGTACTTTGAGCAGGGGGCGACGTTCGACCAAATCGACTACGACTGGGACTGGAACAACACCAACCCCACTGACAACGAGCTATACACCAAACAAGACATCGCGGGCATCCTGATATGCCCCACTTCGGCGCCTGGACGCGAGCGGCACCACGTTACGGACTACGTGGCAATGGACCGTATCGAGATCGCGAATAAATCGCCAAACCTTACGTACGACCCGCCGGGCGGCTCAATCCGCGGCCTTGTGAATGCCGGCGTCGTCGACGACTACGGGGGTGCCGGCAACTACAGCACCGTGTGGGATGGGATGCTGCAGATCGACCAGCTTTATGCCGAGGGCCAAGCCCCGTCAGGCCTCCTGCAGCCGCGGCGCCGCGTCCGGATAGCGAAAGTCACAGACGGCCTCTCAAAAACCGTGATGTACATGGAGTCTACTGGCAGGCCGAGCATCTTGACGCTGGGCCGTGACCTGGGTGAGAACACGCAAGCAAACTCCGAATACCGCTGGGCAAGCCAAGAGACGGTGATGCAGCTCCAGTTCTTCTGCAACGCTGAGCAGATCATCAACTGCACAAACCGCTACCGCCCCTTTAGCCAACACCCTGGTGGCATCAACGCGTCGTTTGGCGACGGCTCTGTGCATTTCGTGTCTGAGCAGATCACGCCGCAGGCGTTCGTATCCGCGGTTACCATGGCCGGCGGCGAGCCTTAGCCGGCTGCCTGTGCTCAGCCGACTCCACTGCATCCACACCACCAAAGTATTTTTCAGGCCGCAATGACTCTCCGGCAGTTTATCCAGCCATGCATCGCATCGGCCTTCTTAGTGGTTTCTTTCGCGTGCAACGCCTTGGCCGACGCGCCGCCGGCGCCGGCTACGCCGCTGCGTATCGTCGCCTTCAACGTCGAGATCCTTAAGGCGCCGGGCGTGCGGCAGGGGGAGTTCGATAAGTTCCGCTCCGACCACGCCCGCGCAGCGCACCTGGCCCGCGTGGCCGACGTCATCGAGACGCTCAACCCTGACGTCCTGAACCTCGAAGAGGTGATTTCGAAAGAGTCGATCGACGCACTTGTAGACATCCTGCACGCCAAGGGGCTGACGGCCTACCGCGGGTACCACATCGAGAACAACGACTCCTACAGCGGCATGGACGTGGCGCTGATCTCCAAGATCGCGCCCGACGTAGTCGATGGCCAACCGATCCGCACCTATAACTCCGAGGCGGACGACCCCACCTGGCGGCAGTCGTTCTCTTTCATCGGCTACAGCGGCGACCGCATGACACGCACGACGTCGCTGTCGCGCAACGCCGTCTACTTCATGACCGTGGCGGGCCACAAACTGGGGTTCTTCGGGCTGCACCTGAAGTCCAACCCCAGCGACCAGTACGCCAACGCCAAGCGGACCGCCCAGGCCAAGGTCGCCCAGCGGGTGCTGCGGGGCGAGATCGCCAGCCGCGGGTACCTGCCGGTCGTCCTAGGCGACCTGAACGATTACGACCCCGACGTGCCCGACCGCGACGACACACGCGACACCGCGACCGACACCCTGCGGATGCTCAAGGACTACGACGCCGACCGCCCCGGCGACGAGCTGATGAACGCCGCGTCGCGGATCGCTAGGCAGGAGGACCGGTACACCTCGCACTGGGACTGGAACGAGAACGGGGCCCGCGACCCGCAGGACGTGAAGACGATGATCGACCACATCCTGCTGCCCCAACAGCTGGCGCCGTACATCCAGCGGGTGTTCATCTGCCGCGGCGTTGGGCTCGACACTTCGGACCACTACCCGGTAGTGGTCGACCTGCTTCTGCCGCAGGTCGAAGCCGAGCCTTAAGGTAGCGCTACGCATGGTCGTCGTCGGCCTGACGATCTGCGGCACAGCGGCGTCCTTGTTGCGCGGGCCGGCAACCGCTAGCATCCGCCCATGGCCGCCACCGTCACGTCGCTGATCGACCACGCCGTCCTGCACCCCACGCAGACGGCCGCCGATGTAGGAGATGCTTGCCGCCTCTGCCTGGAGGTGGGCGTGGCGAGCGTCTGCGTTAAGCCGTCGTACGTGGAGCTTACCGCCGAACTGCTGGCCGGCTCGGCCGTCGTGCCGAGCACGGTGATTGGCTTCCCTCACGGCGGAACGAGCACCAACGCGAAGGCGGCCGAGACGCACGCCGCGTGTAAGGCCGGCACCGCGGAGGTCGACATGGTGGTCAACCTCGGCCGGGCGTTGGCGGGCGACCGGGACTACGTGCTTGCCGATATCCGTGCCGTGGTCGAGGCCGCCGCCGAGCACCAGGCGATCACCAAGGTCATCTTCGAAACCGGCCTGCTGCCCGATGACGACGTCAAGCGGTTCCTGTGCGAGCTGAGCGAGGCCGCCGGCGCGGCGTTCGTAAAGACTTCCACCGGGTTTGGCTTCGTCAAAACGCCCGGCGGCGGGCTCACCGCGACGGGGGCCACGGAGCACGACGTCCGGCTGATGCGGGCGGCCTGCGGGCCCGCGGTGCAGGTGAAAGCCTCCGGCGGGATCCGCTCGTACGCCGACGCCGTGAAGATGGTCGAGGCGGGCGCCACGCGGCTGGGGTGCAGCGCGACCCAGGCGATCGCCGCCGGTCAGCGTGGCGTCGAAGCCACCAGCGACGCGAGTTACTGACGCCGGCCCGCCACCCGGGCGTTCCCGCCCTTCGTTCCCGCCCAGGCCCACGCCCCCGCAGCCAATAGCTGAAGCCCTAGCATGCTCGAAGTCTACGACCAGGTTCAGGAAGCAGTCGCCGTGGTACGCAAAGCGTGGGACGTTACGCCACGCGCCGGCATCATCCTCGGCACCGGGCTGGGCAACCTTGCCGAGCAGCTAGAGGTCGACGCCACGATTGACTACGCCGACATCCCGCACTTCCCCACCTCAACGGCAACGAGCCACCGCGGCCGGTTCGTCTGCGGCCGGCTGTGCGGCGTGCCGGTGCTGGCCATGGAGGGACGCTTCCACCAGTACGAGGGCTACCCGCTCAAGCAGATCACGCTGCCGGTACGCGTGATGAAGGCGATGGGCGCCGAGGCGATGCTGGTCTCGCAGGCCGTCGGCGGCATGAACCCGCAGTACAAGCCGGCCGACGTCATGCTGATCGACGACCACATCAACCTGATGGGCGACAACCCGCTGGTTGGCGTGAACGACGACCGCCTCGGCCCCCGGTTCCCTGATATGTCCGCGCCCTACGACCCCGAGTTCCTGGAGGTCGGGCTGGCCGTCGCCCGGCGTGGCGATTTTGTCGCGCACAAGGGCGTGACCGTCGCCGTCACCGGGCCCAACCTCGAGACGCGGGCCGAGTACCGCTTCCTGCGGATGATTGGCGCCGATGTGGTCGGCATGTCGACCGTGCCGGAGGTGATTGTCGCCGTCCACTGCGGCCTGCGGGTGTTCGGCGTGGCCGTCATCACCGACATGTGCCTGCCCGACGCGTTGGAAGTCGCCAACGTCGAGCACATCATCGCGACGGCCAAGTCCGCCGAGCCCAAGCTCCGGGCCCTGATGGAAGGCGTCTTAGCCCACCTTGCCACGACGTGAAGCCAATCCCCTGCTGGGGTGGGCCGGCCGCGTAGCGCGGGCGCCCTGCCGCCCTGGCCCATCGACCGCTTAGCGACCGATGCAGCACCTGCGACCCCAGATCGACGAAGCCGTGTCCGCCATCCGCACAGCGTGGAGGGGCGAAGCGGCGTGGGGCATCGTCCTGGGCTCGGGCCTCGGCAGGCTGGCCGCAGCGATCGAGGCCGAGGCAGAGTTCGACTACGCCGACCTGCCGCACTTCCCACGCCCCACCGCCCAGGGCCACGCCGGCCGGCTGGTCTGCGGCACGCTCGGCGGCGTGCCCGTGGCGGCCATGCAGGGGCGGTTCCACCTGTACGAGGGCTGGACCGCCGAGCAGGCCGGCCTGCCCATCCGCGTGATGAAGTCGCTCGGCGCCCGCGCGGTGCTGCTCTCCAACGCCGCCGGCGGGCTGAACCCACGCATGGCTATCGGGGACGTCATGGCCATCGACGACCAGATCAACCTGATGTTCCGCAACCCGCTGATAGGCGTGAACGACGACACGCTCGGCCCCCGCTTCCCCGACATGAGCGAGCCGTACTGCCCGCGGCTGATCGGAGACGCGGCCGCGACGGCACGGGCGGCGGGCTTCGCGCTGCACCGCGGCGTGTACGCCGGCATGCTTGGCCCCACGTACGAGACCAGGGCCGAGTACCGCATGCTCCGGCAGATCGGTGCCGACGCGGCCGGGATGTCGACGGTGCCAGAAACCATAGCGGCGGTCCACGCCGGCATGCGCGTGGCGGCCTTCTCGGCGGTGACCAACGTCTGCTCGCCGGACAGGCTCAGCGAGACCACGCACGAAGAGGTCGTGGCGGCCGCCGACTCCGCCGCCGACAAGCTCTCCACAATCGCCAAGGCCCTGGTGGCGTCGACGTGAATGCCGTCCAGCTCATCTCGAAGAAGCGCGACGGCGGCGAACTCACCGACGGGGAGATCGGCGACCTGATCCGCGGCTACGTCGCGGGCGCGGTGGCCGACTACCAGATGGCGGCTTGGGCGATGGCCGTCTTCCTGCGCGGCATGACCGTTGAGGAGACCGCCTCGCTGACCGACCATATGCTGCGGTCCGGGGTTGTCTTTGAGTGGCCGGCCGGCGGCCCCGCCAAGGTCGACAAGCACTCCACCGGCGGCGTGGGCGACAAGGCGTCTCTGCCGCTGGCGCCGGCGCTCGCGGCGTGCGGCGCCCTCAACCCGATGATCTCCGGCCGCGGCCTCGGCGCCACCGGCGGCACGCTCGACAAGCTCGAATCGATCCACGGCCTCAAGACGGACCTGGGCCTCGACGAAACCAGACGCATCGCCGAGGGCGTCGGCTGCGTGATCTGCAGCGCGTCGGAGCAGCTGGCCCCGGCGGATAGGAAGCTCTACGCCCTTCGCGACGTCACCGGCACGGTTCCCTCGGTCCCGCTGATCACCGCCAGCATCATGAGCAAGAAGCTCGCCGAGGGCCTGGACGCGCTGGTGCTCGACGTCAAGCATGGCAGCGGCGCGTTTATGAAGTCGCGCGCAGACGCCCGTCGGCTCGCCCGTTCGCTGGTCGATACCGGTACGCGGATGGGCGTGGCGACGTCGGCCCTGGTGACCGATATGAACCAGCCGCTGGGCCGGATGATCGGCAACACCGTCGAGGTAGACGAGTCGCGGGACTGCCTCGCCGGCGGCGGCCCCGCGGACCTGCGCGAGCTAACCGTCAAGCTCGGCGGTGAGCTGCTCACCCTCGCCGGCCTCGCCGAAGACGCCACCGCGGGCGCCGCCGCGATCGTCGGAGCCCTAGACTCCGGGGCGGCGATGCAGAAGTTCCGTGAGATGGTCGCCGCCCAGGGCGGCGACCTCGACGCCCCACGCCCGATCGCCCCGGCCGCCGACCTTCTGAGCGAGCGTGCCGGTGTGGTCGCTTCGATCGAGACCGAGCAGATCGGCTGGGCGGTGATCACGCTTGGCGGAGGCCGCAAGCGGCTGGGCGACGCGATTGACCACTCGGTAGGCCTTGAGATGCTCGTGCGGATCGGCGACGTTGTCGAAACCGGTCAGCCCCTCGCCCGGGTCTTCGCCGAAGAGGGTGACGCCGCCGTCCAGGCGATCAGAATGATCCGCTCCGCGATCGCCGTCGACGATGCGTCGGTCGACGCGCCGCCGCTGGTGGTCGAGCGGATCGGCTGACGGGCGCCCGGCCTCTTGTAATTTCGATCGCGGTGGAGGCGGCAGCGTGACCCCCGACGGAACGCTCGACCCTGCGACTGTGCAGAAGCTCGCCGAAGCGGCCGCCCGCGTCCGTGCCAACGCCTATGCGCCGCACTCTGGCTTCCGCGTCGGCGCCGCGATTCTGGCGGCGGACGGCTCGGTGTTTACAGGCGTGAACGTCGAGAACAGCTCGTACGGCCTGACGATCTGTGCCGAGCGGACGGCCGTCTGCACGGCCGTCACCGCCGGGGCACGCTCGTTTCGTGCCGTCGCCGTTGCATCCTCTGGCGGGCACGCGCCGTGCGGCGCCTGCCGCCAGTTCCTAAGCGAATTCGGCGACCACTTGACCGTGGTGCTCGTCGACAGCGACGGGCGGCAAGAGAGCCGCCAGACGACCATCGGCGAGCTGCTGCCAAACTCGTTTCGCCTACGCGGCGACGGCTGACGCGACAGCACGCTAGACGCTCTGGCCCTCGGCGACAATCCGCTGGTGCTTCGCCAGATCGGCGTCTTCCAGGGCGGCCAGGTGGGGCAGGTTGCGGTACAGGTCCTCGTAGTCCAGCCCGTAGCCCACGACAAACTCGTCCGGGATGTTGAAGGCGACGAAGTCCGGCTCCGCCTGCACCTCTTGCCGGCCGTGCTTGCGGAGGAGGACGGCCGAGCGGATCGACTTCGGCTTGAGTTCGTGCATCTTCTCAAGCACCTTCACCAGCGTGTGCCCGGTGTCGAAGATGTCGTCCACCAGCAGCACGTCGCGGCCAGAGATGTCGAGCATCAGCTCGGCGTTGATCGTCAGGTCGCCCCGCGTGGTGGTGGCGCCGCGGTAGCTGCTGGCCTCTACCACGCCGACACGCATCGGCAGGTCGATCATGCGGATCAGGTCGGCCACCAGCACCAGGCTGCCGGTCAATACGCCGACGATCGTCAGCTGCCGGTCCGCGTAGGCGGCCGAGATGTCCGCCGCCATCTGTGCGACGCCGGCGTGGAGCTCATCCTTGCTGAGGAGCGTTTTCATTCGGGCTGCCGTGGGCTCGCAGGCGACGGGGGGAACAGGGACAAGCCGCAGAAACACGCGAGATCAAAGCCGCGGTCACAACAAGACGCCGGCGATGCACGCCGTCATGAACGCGGCCAGCGTGCCGCCAATCATGGCCCGCAGGCCGAGTTTTGCCAAGTCGCCGCGCCGCTCGGGCGCGATGCCACCGATGCCGCCCAGCTGGATGCCGATGGAAGCGAAGTTTGCGAACCCGCACAGGGCGTAGGTCAAGATCGTCACCGTGCGATCGCTAAGGCCGCGGTCGCCGCTCTCCACCCACTTGCCGAGCTTCTCGTACGCCACGAATTCGGTGGCAAACCACTTGACGCCCAGCAGTTCGCCCGCGGCAAGGCAGTCTTTCCACTCGATGCCCATGAGCCATGCCAGCGGCGCGAAAAGATAGCCGAACAACAGCTCCAGGGTCCAATCCGGCGGGGCGCCGCCGCCGGTAAGCCCCCAGCTGAACGCGAGGCCCGCCAGCAAGGCGAGCAGCGTATTGACCACGGCGATCAGGGCGAAGAAGACGATCAGCATCGCTCCAACATTAAGGGCCAGCTTCAAGCCGCCCGTTGTGCCGTTGGCGATCGCCTCCAGCACGTTGCTGGCGGGGTCGTCCACTTCGATCTTCACCGAGCCCAGCGTCTTCGGTTCGTCGACCTCCGGCTGCATCACCTTGCCGATCAGCAGCGCGGCCGGGGCGGAGATGACCGAAGCGGCCAGAAGGTCTTTCGCCGCGATGCCCATGTCGACGTACGCCGCCAGCACCCCACCGGCAATGGTTGCGAACCCGCCGACCATGACGGAGTTGAGTTCCGAGATCGTCATCGAGGCGATGTACGGACGGATTACCAGCGGCGCCTCGGTCTGGCCCACGAACACGTTCGCAGCGGCCGAGAGGGTCTCAGCCCCAGACGTTCCGAGCGTCTTCTGCATGAGCTTGGCGAAGACGCTGACGATCAGCTGCATGACGCCGAAGTGGTAGAAAATCGACATCAGCGCCGAGAAAAATACGATCGTCGGCAGCACGCTGAACGCAAGGAAATGCTCTCTGAAATCGGCCCCGAAGAGCCGCTCGCTCCCGACATCAGAGCACGAAAGTAAGGCCATGAACGCCGCGTCTACCCCTTCAAAAAATCTCTGCCCGGGCACGGTCTTCATCACAAACCACGCGAACACACCTTGCAGAGCTAAGCCCCCTAGCACGACCCGCAGGCTCACCCGCCGCTTATGCGAGCTCATCAGCCACGCGATGCCGATCATCACAAACAGGCCGAAGAAGCTGACGAGGCGTTCCATGTTGGGCTGTCGGCTACTGGCTGTTGGCGATCAGGCGGGCTGCCGGCCGCTGGCTCACGCCGGTTCAGGTGTTGAAGATGCGGTCGCCGGCGTCGCCCAGGCCGGGCACGATGAACTTCTGGTCGTTCAGCTCGGGGTCGATCTGGCAGACGAAGAGCTGAGCGTCGGCGAACTCGGCCGTAACGGCGTCGATACCCTCCTGCGACGCGATGATCGACAGCACCTTGCAGCGCCCCACGCCCCACTCGCGGAGCGTCTGCAGCGCGGCAATCGCCGAGCCGCCCGTCGCGAGCATCGGGTCGACCACCAACGCGACGTCCACCGGCCGCTCGGGTGGGAGCTTGCTGTAGTACTTGACGGGGCGGGCGGTCGACTCGTCGCGGTAGAGGCCCAGGTGCCACACCTCGGCGCTCGGGATCAGGTCCAGCACGGGGTCCACCATGCCCAGCCCCGCGCGGAGGATGGGCACCAAGCCCACCCGCTGCGACAGCTCTTGCCCGGTCGTCTCGGTGAGCGGCGTCGTGACCCGCGTCGTCCGGCACGCGAGGTCTTTGGTCGCCTCGTAGGCCAGCAGCGTCGCCAGCCGCCGCACCATGTCGCGGAACTCGGCCGGCGGGGTCGACTCGGCGCGGAGCCGCGACAGGTGGCACCGGATCAGCGGGTGGCCAACTTCGATAACGCCGCTCATGGTCGACTCAGGGGCCCGGGTGGTGGCTGGCCGCGGCATTGTAAACGCCGCCGCAGCCGCCTGGAAGCAACCCGCGGCCTCTCGCGACCGGTTGGCGACACGCCGCGCGTGTCTCGTCGCCGCGCATCGCTACAATGCCGCTCACGCTACCAGACGCACCACCTCGCCGGAGACGACCATGCACCGCAATCGGCAAAAGCAAACGACGGTGCTGAGGGCGGCTGCAACGCTTTTATCGGCCACCATCATCGCCGCGGCGGGAGCACAAGCGGCCGACCCGCAGGCGCCGGCAGCGGGGGTCCTGCGGGTGGCGACCTACAACGTGGCGATGTACCGGCAACAGGCCGGGCAGCTGCAGGCGGAGTTGCTGCGGGGCGACTCGCAGCAGGCCAAGAGGATCGCCGAGGTCATCCAGCGGGTACGCCCGCACGTGATCCTGCTGAACGAGTTTGACTACGCTGCTGGCTCATCGCGGCGAGAGAATTACGACGCTGCAGAGTTTACCCGGCGTCCGTCCGAACTGGTCGGCGCCCTGAAGCGGCTCTACCTCGAGCGTCCGCAAGCAGGCCGGGAGCCCATCTCGTTCCAGCACCAGTTCTACAAACCGGTGAATACAGGCGTCGACTCTGGGCTCGACCTCGACAAGGACGGCAAGACCGGCGGGCCAGCCGACGCGTGGGGCTACGGCCGCTACCCAGGCCAGTACGGCATGCTGCTGCTCAGCCAATTCCCCATCGGACCCGAAAGCCGCACTTACCAGCAGATGCGGTGGCGAGAGCTGGCGGACCCGCTCTGGCCACGAGACCCGGCCACGGGCGAGCACTTCTACTCCGCCGAACAGCGGCGAGCGTTGCGGCTAGCGTCCAAGAGTTTTTGGGACGTCGAGCTGCTGATAGAACAGCCGGGCGCCCGCCGCAGGCCGCTGCGGCTGCTCTGCGCCCACCCAACGCCGCCGGGCTTCGACGGTCCCGAAGACCGCAACGGCTGCCGCAACTACGACGAGATACGGATGATCGCGGAGTACATCTCCGGCGATCGCCAGTCCCGGTTCCCTGTCGACAACGACGGCCACCGTAGCGAAGACCAGCAGTACGGGACGCTCGCCCCCGGCGCCGACTTCGTCGTGCTTGGTGACCTCAACGCCGACCCCGTGGACGGCAATGGCAGGCGGGGGGCGATCCAGCAGCTGCTCGAGCACCCAAGGATCAACGCCGGTTTCATCCCGACCAGCGAGGGCGGGGCCGCGGCAAGCGCCGAGTCAACCGACCGCAACGGGCAGCACCGCGGCGACCCCCGGCACGACACCGCCGATTTTGGCGGCGATGGCTACTCGAACCTGCGGGTCGACTACGTGCTGCCGTCCAGGGGCATCAAGGTGGCCGGCGGCGGCGTCTACTGGCCTACGCCCGGCGAGCCCGGCGCCGAAGCAATCGCCGCTTCGGACCACCGGCTCGTGTGGCTCGACCTGCTCCTGCCGCAAGAGGGGGGCGAGTAGCCACGAAACAGCACAAAGACCGCAAAAAGGGTGACTGGAGCAATTTGTGCTCTCTGTGCCTTTTCGCGGCTACCGCTAGCCAAGCACCCGGCAATGCTCAACGATCTGCTCGGCCGTGCTGACGTAGCCGATCAGGAACGGGCCGAACTCGGCGTAGCGGGCGCTGGCCTCGTCGAAGCGCATCTCGTAGACGATGTCCTTGAGGAACTCGGGGTTGGCGCCCCAGAGCGTGACGCCCCACTCCCAGTCGTCCATGCCCAGGCCTACGGAGATCAGCTGGCTGACCTTGCCGGCGTACGCCATGCCGCTGCGGGCGTGCTCGCCCATCATGCGGCTCCGTTCCGCCTTGTCGAGCGTGAACCAGTTCTCGCCAACCTTCCGCTTCTTATTCATCGGGTAGAAGCAGGTCGACCGGTACGGCGGGAAGTCCGGCGTCAGCCGCTGCTTGTTCATCGCGCCCAGCCGGCCGGCGTAGGCGGCTACCTTCGCCTCGTAGGCGGGCGTGCCCACGGCGTCGCCCTCGGCCGCGACACGCTTGCCGTAGTCTTCGACCGACGGCACGTACTCGCTGATCTCCGTGACCGAGACAAACGAGTAGCCGGGCAGCAGCACCGGCCCGGCAGCGCTCGCCATCAGCCGCTGGTGTGCGGCGTCGATTTTCAGCGGGTCGGCGTCCATCATCATCAGGCCGAAGTCGGCCTTGTGCCCGCTGGTGACCGACGCCTGCAGCCGCACCGGCGCGTCGGGCGACTCGGGGTCAAGCCGCGCGATAAAGTCCTCGGCGACGCGGGCCCGGTCTTCGGCCGGCATGCCGGCCAGCTGCCGCCGGTCGAACGAGTAGTACAGGTGGCTGCAGTGCCAGCCGCCGCCCGCCGGCGCCAGCGGGTCGACAGCCGGCGCCGGCGCCCGACCGGCGGCGGGGTACGAAGCGGCGGGGCGGGGGCCTTCCGCTTCCGCCCCGTCTTGAGCGTTCGATCCGCGCTCGCTTGATGTTGCCGTCTCGGGCATTGCAGTGCTCTTGGTAGTGCTTTGTGTGCGTCGGTGGGGTCAGACTCTAGGCCGCTACGGCGCTATTGACGCCGCCTTAATCTACGCTTGCGAGGAAGTCTTCGGCCAGGCGGCACACGATCTCTTTCGTCAGCATCATCGCGACGCTCCGGCGTAGCTGCCCACGCTGGGACTCGTAGCGCTGCAGCGCGATCGATCCGCCCGTTTTGACCAGCACCTCGTAGTAGCTGCGTGCGGCGCCGGCTTGCCCCGGGCCGCTCTCCTCTTGCGGCTGGGTGCTACGCAGCTGGACAACGCACGCCTCGGCGTCGACCTCAACGGGCGTGATCGGCTCCAGCAGGTAGGTCACGCGGCGGGTAACCTCCTCCGCGGCCTGGCGGACACGCTCCATCGAGGCGCCGGCCAGCCGCTTGGTGTCTAGCCGCAGCTCCCACGCCGACACGGCGAGTGGGCCGGACTCGTCGATCCTCGCGGTAAGGCGGTCGCCCCCGTCCGCGGCCACCACGCTGGCCCCGTCGATGCCCGGCTGCTCCAGCCGCTGCGCGAGTTGTTGACCCAGGCTCATCAACCGCCCCTTCTACGCCGCGTGTCTCCTCGTCCCCGCCGATCGTCCCCGCCGACGCGGGCTTTACCCGACACTCAACTCGGCCTCGCCGCCGTGCTCCACCTCGTGATCCGTGCCGTCGAACGAGAGCACGGTTTCTGTCCCGTCCAGCGCCGTACGCAAATGGACCGGCCGCGACCAGATTTTGTGCAGGTTCTCTAGCGTTGCACGGGCGTAGTCCGCCTGCAGCTCGACGCCGGTGAAGTGGTGCTCGAGCATCAGCTCGCCGCGGTTGCGGTGGTTGGCGTCGGTGAGCGTAATCTGCGGCCGGCCCAGGTTCGTCAGGCTCGCCAGCAGCTGCCGCTTCACCTGCGGGAACGCTCGGGTCTCGATCTCGTAGTACTCGGTCCCCTCGTTGTAGCCGAACTTGAAGAGCTTGTGCTCGCGGCAGAAGTCGAGCGTCAGGAACGCGTCGATGAACGTCAGGTCGTTGTGAACCCGTCGGGCCTCGAAGATCTTATCGCGGCCCAGGCCGAGCCGCCGGTCCCAGTCTTTCCGCTCGGCGAAGTCGTCGCACTCGTCGTACTCTTTGCCAAAGGCGCCGCGGTTCCAGCGGTCTTCGATGTCGCGGAAGAGCTCGATGCCCAGCTTGTACGGGTTCATCCGCGTGGGCGAGGTGGCCATGGTGCCCGAGTGGTGGTCGGCGAAGCAGACGATCTCGCTCGCCGAGGCGATCTGCGTCGTCATCATGGTCGAGTGCCAGTAGCTGGCCCAGCCCTCGTTCATGATCTTTGTCTGGCCTTGCGGGGCGAAGTAGTAGGCCTCGTCGCGGATGATCGCCAGCACGTCGGCCTGCCAGCTCTTGAGCGGGGCGTGCTCTAGCAAGAACAGCAGGACGTCACGCTCAGGCTGCGCGGGGATCGGACCGCGTTGGGCCGCGATGTCGTCGTCGGCCTCGGCGTCTTTAAGCGTTGTACGCGGGTTGATGAACGCGTCCATGTAGCCCTTGGACTCGAACCGCGGCGGGCCCTTCTTATCTCCGGCGCCCGCGTCCCCGTCGGCTGCGGCCTTATCCCGCCTGCGGATGAACGGCGAGTGGACGTCGATCAGGTCTTCGATGCTCGAGCAGACGTCGATGAACTCCTCCACAGGCTCGACGCCCACCTTATCCATGATCGTCCGGACACGTGTGCCGTGGTTGGCCATCGCGTCCATCATCTTGCGGTTGGTGTGCGCAAACCACGCGTTGCACTTGAAGAAGTCGCAGTGCCCATAAACGTGGGCCATCACCAGCTTCTGGTCGACCAGCTCGTTGCTCCGCATCAGGTACGCGTAGCACGGGTCGTTGTTGATCACCAGCTCGTAGATCTTCGACAGGCCGTAGTCGTAGCCCTTGCTGAGCGACTCGTACTCCATGCCCCACCGCCAGTGCGGGTAGCGGACCGGGAAGCCGCCCCGCGCAGCGATGGCGTTCAGCTGGTCGGCGTCGACGAGCTCGAAGATCGTCGGGAAGAAGTCCAGCCCGTGCCCGCGCGCCAACTCCTCGATCGACTCCTGCCAGTGGCGGAGCTCAGCGGGCAACGGGGCTGTTTCGGCCAGGGGCATTTTGTTCTTGGAGAACTGTCTAGAGCGCCAGGTTCACGAGGTAGAGGACCAGAGGCTGTGAGTGCATGAAATGCACGACCGTGAACTAGCATGGTCATTGGTGTTGCATCGCTTCAACCTTCTCGAAAATCCTCAACCACGATTCCCTGCTTGAAGTACTCATTCCATTTATCCTCGTGGAAGCAAAGATATCTGAGTACTTCTTGGTTCCAGGCTGCTTTGGATAGGAACCAGAGTTTCTTCATGACTTCGTCTTGTAGTTTTCGATACCAACCGCCATTTCTTTGAATTATCGGAGTCCCGTTGTCAACTGCTTCCCGAAGCTGGTCTATGGTTGTAATTGACTTGCTCATTAATCTTCTCCAAACCGAGTTCCGTAGGGTGCAACGCAGCGAAGCGGAATCGCACCACCCTGTTATAGAGTTTCCATCCGACTAGTCGGGATCGATAATGGTAATGTCGTCGTACCCCTCCATCGCCGATGTCATCATCTCCGGGTCGCGTGGGATGAGCTTGCCGGTGACGCAGTCGATGATCAGGTCGAGTTCTTCCATCACGATGGCCCCTATCAGGGCGTCCTCGCGGCCCGGTTCGATCACGGCCGAAAAGACCGACTCACGGCCACAAAGCGTTAGGGAGACGTTCTTGATGACGGAGCGCGATTCCACACGGCCGTCGGCGTAGCGGATTCTCG